>JBILKS010000244.1:0-2955 GCA_044376595.1 Ilumatobacteraceae bacterium
CCTGGCACGCTCAGACTTGTACATCGCCGAGGAGATCTTCTGCTGCGGCACGGCTGCCGAAGTCAGCGCCATCAACTCGGTCGACGACCGTTCCGTACCGTGTCCGGGGCCCAAGACCACGGCCATTGCCCAGGTCTACGCCAAAGCCGTACGTGGAGAAGACCCCCGCTATGAGAAGTGGTGCGAGCTGGCAAAGTAGGCGGCTGGATGGCTGGGCGGCTGTCCCCAAGACAATCCCCAGAGTTATCCACAGGGAAATGTCAACACTGGGGATCTTGAGAAATACTGATGGGTCTTGACGTTTCTGTGAAAAGCAGGTCAGAATGATCCCCGTGATGTCCACAGCATGCGTTTTTCACACGGGGCCTGAGTCCTTTGCTGTCGCGATCATCATTATTCCGTAGCGCACGGGTCTCCCCGTGCGCAGCCAGCCGCCCCTCGGGCGGCTTTTGTTTTTCCCGCCCAACACAGAAAGAACCAGGACAATGAGCACTGCACAGAATCTCGTCGAAGTCTTCGACACCACATTGCGTGACGGAATGCAGGTGGAAGGCGTGTCGGCCACGGTGGAAGACAAGCTGCGGATCGCCGAACAGCTCGATTATCTGGGAGTCCATTTCATCGAGGGAGGATGGCCCGGAGCCAATCCGAAGGACATCGAGTTCTTCACACGCGCCCGCACCGAGTTGAAGCTGAGCACCTCCACGCTCGTGGCATTTGGTTCCACCCGTCGCCCCAAGGGCAAGGTCGACGATGACGCCACGTTGCGCAACCTGATCGACGCCGAGACGGCTGCAGTGTGCATCGTGGCCAAGTGTTGGGACTACCACGTCGAACACGCACTGCAGACCACGCTCGAAGAAGGCATCGCCATGGTGGCCGACTCGGTGGAGTTCCTGAAGGGCAACGGTCGACGGGTGTTGGTGGACATGGAGCACTTCTTCGACGGCTACAAGCGCAACGCCGAGTTCTCGCTGCGCGTTCTCGAGGCGGCAATCATGAAGGGCGCCACGCATCTGGTGCTGTGCGACACCAACGGTGGTTCGTTGCCCCACGAAGTCGGTGAAATCGTTGCCGCAGTGCGCAAGCATGTGGGCAGCGACGCCACGCTCGGCATTCACTGCCACGACGACACGGGTTGTGCGGTGGCCAACTCCATCGCGGCGGTGGCCAGTGGCGTTCGCCACGTGCAAGGAACATTGAATGGTCTCGGTGAGCGCACGGGAAATGCGAACCTCACAACCATCATTCCGAACCTGCAGTTGAAGATGGGCTACGAGTGTCTGCCCGCGGGCAACATGACGCGTCTCACGGCAGTCAGCAACCACATCGCAGAGGTATTGAATCGCCCGTTGAATCCGCAGGCCCCTTATGTTGGCGCATCGGCGTTTGC
The DNA here is from genome assembly GCA_044376595.1 of Ilumatobacteraceae bacterium. Lineage (GTDB taxonomy): Bacteria > Actinomycetota > Acidimicrobiia > Acidimicrobiales > Ilumatobacteraceae > F1-20-MAGs119. The sequence continues at coordinate 1,394 of JBILKS010000244.1, forward strand.
CCACAAGGCGGGCCTTCATGTTTCGGCGATTGCCCGCGCGAAAGACGCTTACGAACACGTGGATCCGGAAACAGTGGGCAACGGCACACGTTTCGTCGTGTCGGAGATGGCTGGTCGCGCCACCATCCAGATGAAGGCCGACGAGCTTGGCCTCACCATGGACGGACCTGCGGTCAATCAGGTGATCGACGACCTGAAGCGCCTCGAACACGAGGGGTATCACTTCGAGGCAGCCGATGCATCGATGGAGATGTTGATGCGCCGTGCCACGGGATGGAGCCAGCCGTTCTTCAATGTTGAGTCGATGCGGGTCATCACCGATGAGGCAGCCGACGGAACGTTCACCACCGAGGCCACGGTCAAGGTGTGGGTGGGCGATCAGCGCTTCGTCCACACGTCCGAGGGCAATGGCCCCGTGAACGCCATCGACTCGGCGTTGCGCGCCGCCATCGCCGCTGCCTTCCCGCAGCTGTCCAAGGTGCACCTCACCGACTACAAGGTGCGTATTCTCGACGGCGCAACCGCCACGGGAGCAGTGACGCGTGTCCTCATCGACGCCACGAATGGCGAGCGTTCGTGGACAACCATCGGTGTGTCGGCCAACATCATCCAGGCCTCGTGGGAGGCACTGGAAGAATCGCTCGTCTATGGGTTGCTCCACACACAGGTGTAACGGGTACTCTGCGTAGTCATGGCAGCACCGCGTTACGCACCCGTTCCGATGGCCGCACAGGTGTCGGCGTACAGTTCGCCCGCACACGTTCCCGACAAGTGGGAGCCCAATCGCAAAGGTGAGATCCAGGGTCGTCAACCGGCCGGTGTGGCCCTGGGCTACCAAGGTCCCGACCAAGGATTCGTGCTGAAGATCGCCGCAGGCTTGCGCAATGAAGTGAAGGTCCAGTCGGGGGAGTCGGTTGACGACGCCATTCGTGGAAGCATCAACATTGCACTCAAGCGAGCATCGCTCTACGGCCGCGCGCCGGTGGTCCACGACCTTCGTCTGGCTCTCACCATCTGGGGATGGCTCGATGTGGCGCCGCCTGCTGACATGGTGGCCGTGCGTCGCGAGTTGTTCGCCGGCGTCTCGCACGTGACTGCGCACTACACCGAGGGCCGCCACATCGCTGATCTCGTGCCCGAGGCAACGCTGCGGATGACCCCTGCCCAGGCTGCGGCTGCGATGCCCGCTTCGTGGAGGGCTCTCACCGGCGCCTAACCCCCCGCTGAGGGTTTTCGGCGCGACTGTGTGCAGTTTTGGCAAACCTGTGCGCCGAAAAACCAGGACTATCGAACAGTAATCAGAAGATTCTCAGCGCCGCTCCTGAATAGCGATGCCCGTCACGATGAGTGCAACACCGATCAAGTCCCAACTGGTGGGTGTCTGGTCGAAGAAGGCGAAGCCGAAGAGACTTGCCACGATCGGCAGCATGGCGAGAAGGACCGAATAGTGCCGAACTGACACGAGGCGCAGGATGCGTTGGTCGGTTCCGTAGGAGACAACGCTGGCAAGCGCGCCCACAGCCACTCCGATCGCGACGAGGGAAGGTTGACGGGCCACTGCA
>JBILKS010000245.1:0-2952 GCA_044376595.1 Ilumatobacteraceae bacterium
GCAGGCCGTAGAGAAGCGCCGTTTGTCGGGTCTGCTTCTGCACCACCAACTCGAGGGGCAACTTCGGCCCGCGCGTGCGGTCACGCACCCAGTGGGTGAGCATGAAGGTGGGTGTTCCGCCGTCGCAGATGGCGCCGCAGTGTGCACCGGCATCGCTGAGACCCATGCGCGTGCCGGGATGGCGCAGAGCCTCGTGGGTGAACGACAAGTCGCCGTACGAGTAGTTGAAGAACGGCATGTACAACAATCCGCGCCCGTCGTTGGCAAGGAGTTGGTCCACGATGATCTGCATCTCCGGTACGCCCGCGGCTCGCGCGCGCTCGCGAACTGAATCTTGTTGCGGTGGTTCGTAGTCGATGTTGGCCGATGTCACGGGAAACATCTTCCACGTGTTTTCCAAGACCACCTTGGCGAACAGTCCGCCGTCTTGCGGAACTTCGTCGACGAAGCGCTGGCGCAACACCGGGTCGCGCAGCGCGGCAATGCGTTCGTTGTGCGACAGGAAAGCGATCTGCGCGTATGCCGGATGGAACATCAACGGATGTGCGCTGCCTTCCATGCACATCAGAACACCGATGCTGCGTCCGGCTATCTGTGCCACCATCGGAAGTTGCTCGGCATTGGCCTGCTCGAGCAGTGACAACACGTCTCGCCAGATCTCGGGTGCGTCGTCGGGTTGATTCAGGTTCACACTCACCGTTGCGCCTGTGGACTGGGCGAGTGTGCGCATCCACGACCATTCGTTCACCGGCACCTTGGCGTGCTCGGGCGCGAACTGAAACACCCCGTGACCCACTGTTTTCAGGGCCTGGGCGATGCCCAGCAGTTCGTCTTCGTGAGCCGTGGTGCCGGGCACCAGTTCGCCGTCCTTGCTGCGGTGCAGGGGAGTACGGCTGGTGCTGAAACCCAGGGCCCCGGCGCGCATCGCACGCTCCACCAAGGCACGCATGGCCTCGATGTCGGCCGCGGTGGCGGGTTCGTTGGCTGCGCCACGTTCACCCATCACGTAGGCGCGCAACGGACCATGAGCGATCTGTGTGCCGAAGTCGAGCACGTGCGGCGAGCGATCAAGTGCGTCGAGGTACTCCTCGAAGCTCTCCCATCCCCAGGTGATCCCTTCGGTCATTGCGGATCCGGGGATGTCTTCGACGCCTTCCATCAATGCGATCAACCAGTCGTGGCGATCGGAGGCTGCCGGCGCGAACCCGACACCGCAGTTGCCCATCACCACCGTGGTGACGCCGTGCCAACTGCTGGGTGTCATCCACGGGTCCCATGTCGCCTGTGCGTCGTAGTGGGTGTGGATGTCGACCCAACCCGGGGTGACCAACAATCCTTCTGCGTCGATGACGCGGTGGGCATGTGCGGTGCCGATGCTCCCCGAAGTTTCCACGGCGGTGATCACTCCGTCGGCAAAAGCAATGTCGGCATGACGCGGTGCGTCGCCCGTGCCGTCGACAAGAAGAGCATTGCGAACGACGGTGGTGTCCCCTTGTGTCATGCAGACACTTTAGGCACGGGCGCAAAACCGGCTGGCAGGTCAGCAGCGAATGATGTCGAGCACTGCTTGGTGGATGCGTCCATTGCTGGTGACGGCGCTGCCGCGGCGATACGACGCACCACCGAGACGGTCCGTGAATGTGCCACCCGCTTCCCGCACCACCGCAGCGATTGCCGCAGTGTCGTAGGGCTCGAGTCCGATGGCGTCGACAGCCGCGTCCAGGGCCCCTTCGGCCACCAGCATGTGCTGCCAGAAATCTCCGTACCCACGTGTGCGGTACGCCGTTTGTTGGAGCTGCACCAATCCCATGGTGCCGCCGGCCGTATCCCAGCCCGAGTTGGGGGTGACGCTCACCTGGGCCTCGGAAAGGGTCGCGATGTTGCTGACGCGCAGGCGGCCGCGGTCGTTGTACGCACCGATGCCTCGTGCCGCACGCCAGCGTTCGCGCAACGCCGGGGCGCTGACCACACCCAGAATCGGCTGGTCGTCGGCATCCACCAAGGCAATGAGCGTGGCCCACACGGGTACGCCGCGCGCGTAGTTGCTGGTGCCGTCGATGGGGTCGATCACCCAAGTGAACGATGCGTTCGGTGCTCCGGCCACACCGTGCTCTTCGCCGACAATGCCGTGGTCGGGTCGGTTGCGCACGATGTTCTGCACGAGAACTTCCTCGGTGCGTCGATCCAGTTCGGTGACCTCGGTCTTGTTGGTCTTCCAGTCGACGGTGAAGTCGCGACGAAGAAAAGGCTCGAGCGTGATGTTGTCGGCAATGTCGGCAAGCGACAGCGCAAAGTCGAGTTCGGCGGCGAGTTCCAGAGGTGCCATGATCACGAGTCCTGAGAGAAGTTCGGCGGGCGTTTTTCCTGGAGGGCGCGCAGACCTTCGGCGGCATCGGGGCCGAGGAAGTTGAGCATCTCGTAGGCCAACGATGCTTCGAAGTTCGGCAGAGCCTGGCGCAGCCAATGGTTGAGTGCCCGCTTGGTGTAGCGCACCGCATCGCGTGGACCGGCGGCGATCTTCTCGGCGGCCGCAAGTGCCGTGGACACCACCTCGTCGGCGGGCACCGCACGGGTGACGAGACCGATGCGTGCCGCCTCTTTTCCGTCCAGGAAATCGGCGGTGAGGAGGTAGTACTTGGCCTGCGACATGCCGCACAACAGTGGCCAGATGGCCACGGCATGGTCGCCGGCGGCTACACCCAGCCTGATATGGCCGTCGGTGATGCGGGCGTCTTCGTTGATGATGCTCACGTCGGCCATCAGTGCCACAGCAAGGCCGGCACCCACGGCCACCCCGTTGATCGCAGAGATGATCGGCGTGTCGCAGTCGATCATGGAACGCACGATGTCGCCGGCTTCGCGCATGACTCGCATGGTCTGGGTGTAGTCACCCACTTGATCCTTGATCCACTCCAGGTCGCCGCCGGCGCTGAAGGCCTTGCCGGCCCCGGT
>JBILKS010000246.1:0-2949 GCA_044376595.1 Ilumatobacteraceae bacterium
TTTGCCGCAGTCCTTCCTCTGCAGTTGTTGGGCCGCACGATCGGCTTGCCCGATTCCGACATTCCTGTCTTCGCCGAGCGTTACCTGCGCATGCAGCGTGGCCATCGCTGGCACCCCACACACCAGGACTCCGGCAAGAAGGCGATCAACGAACTCGTTGCCTACTTCGAGCCACTCGTTGCGGCGCGGCGTGCAGACCCGCAAGACGACTGGCTCACCGCGGTGGCCACTCTCGAAATCGACGGCCCGCCCACAGATGCGCGCGACGTCGTTGCAACGTTGTTGGAAGCCGACCACGAGACGCTGCACGGCGCACTGGCCAACATGTGGATGCTGCTGCTGACACACCCTGATCAGTTGAAGATGGTCGACGACTCACGACGCTTGGTGAAGTACGCCTACCTCGAGACACTGCGCCACTCGGCGCCCGTGATGTCGGCAGATCGGTTTGCGCGCCGTGAAGTCGAGCGTTTCGGCCTGCTGATTCCGGAAGGTGCTCTGGTGGTGTGCTCTGCAGCTGCGGCCAACCGCGACGAACGAATCTTCGCCGAAGCCGACAAGTTCATCGTCGGGCGCAAGGACCTGGTGCAACGCGAACCGCGCGGCCAATACCGAGCCGACGGCCTGCCCGCGGGCATCGCTCCCGCGCTCGGCGTGCCGTCGAAGTTCCCTGCGGTACCTGTTGGTCGACCACGGTCTCTGTATGCGATCGTGCGCGACACCGCAACACTTGCCTCGCACGCATTGCTCGACACGGTGAAGGACATTCGTCTTGTCCCCGAGGCGCAACCCGTGATGAAGTCGCGTGCGCATGGCGAGATGTACACGTGTTGGCACTTGCCCGTGACTTTTCGCTCCTGAATCTCGTTCCATAACGTCAATCCTGAAAAAGAATCAACATCAATACCGAAAAGTTCTGTGATGTTTTGTTGTCTGCAAGAGACAACAAAGAGTCCCGACTGTTTTCGCGTACAACCCGAAACTAGGCTTGCCTTGCTACCCATGTAGCGCGCAGTAAAGGACCATCCGGTCCGTCTACTCAAAGGGGAAAACGTGAAACATCGCACCAAAAAGATGTCGGTTCGTTTTGCCGCTGCCGCCGTTGCTTTTTCTTTGATCGGAGCCGCATGCGGCGACGACAACGAGTCAAGCACCGGCGACACCACGGCAGACACAACCGCAACGTCGGACACCACAGCAACAGCAGACACCACGTCACCGGCGACCGACGGTTGCCCGGCAGAACCCGACACCGCGCTCGACGAAACCAACGGCATTGGTGCCGGTGCAGTCGAGCGAATCTTCGCCTGTGCCGAAGCAACGCCGCTGAAGGCTGAAGGTGAACCCATCGTCATCGGCTTGATGAACCCAGAAGGCGACCCTGCCGGTTCGTTCCCTGAGGTCACCGTTGCATCCGAGGCAGCTGTGGACTACATCAACAACGAGCTCGGCGGTGTCGGAGCCGACTTTGCAACCGGCACCCCCGGTCGTCCGATCAAGTTGGAGGTCTGCAAGATGACCATCAACCCGGCCGATTCACAGAAGTGCGCCAATGAACTTGCCGCGAAGAATCCGATTGCCGTCATGCACAGCATCAACTTCTTCGGCAACCATCTCGACATCCTGAACAAGGCGGGCATTCCGTCGATCATCGCCACAGCCGTGACCGCAGCCGACTTCACGGCAGAGAACACGTTCTCCATCGGTGGTGGCGGTGGATGCCTCGGTGCCCACACCGGCCTCGTTCAGTTCGTCACCCAGAACCTTGGTCGATCGAAGATCGCCGTGCCGTGGGCCAACACTCCTCCGGGTGTGTTCTGCTACAACGACTTGGAAAAGAAGCCTCTCGACGTCTTGAACGGCACCGTCACCAAGACCACCAGCAAGTTGGCCGGATCGATGCCCGATCTCACCCACATTGGTGTGCCCATCAAGCCGGGTCAGGCCGACGTCACTCCGGACGCGCAGAAGGTGCTCGACTTCGAACCCGATGGCATCATCTTCTCGGCACAGGGTGCTGACTGCTGGACCTTGGTCAACTCGATGCTCAAGCTCGGCTGGACTCCCGACAAGGTTGATCTTGTGTTGTCCGGCTCGTGCCTCGACCTCGACACCATGGGCAAACTCGGCGACAAGATCGCTGGCATCCACATCCTTGGTGGCGTGTCCATCCTGACACCCGATGCGCTCGAGGGTCAGTTGAAGCGTGAAGCGCTGATCTACGCCGCGGCCATGGACAAGTACGCCAAGGACACCACGTCGAAGGGCAAGGGCTACGGAACCCAGGGCTTCTCCACCACGATGACCACGTGGCAGTACCTGAACGCCATTGGCCCCGACGCCACCAGCGCGCAGCTGTCCGATGCACTGAAGAGCACCTCGGGCAACCACGGCTTTGCCAGCACCGGCATCAGTTGTGGTGACGCTCCCGAGCCCTACATCGCGGTCTGCAACTCGGAAGTCACCGTGAACAAGTGGAACGGCACCGGCCTCGAGCCCGTGGCAGTCGACCTGTCGGGCGTGGATCTGGTTGCCGGAACCGATCTGGATTTCGGTAACTGATCCACCGCTTCCTACGAAGCACAGAACACACGAAGAAGGGGGGCGGCCAACCGGCCGCCCCCCTTGTCAGTTGTCCGAGTCGGTTGTCCGAACGGGAATGTTGAACGTCTAAGCGCCGCCAGCCACCACGATGTTCTGGCCCGTCACCCACGAACCTGCGGGTGATGCCAGCCACACGGCAGCGGTGGCGATGTCGGTGGGAGTCCCGAGACGGCGAATCGGGATGCGCTGAGCGGTGGCCTCGAGCATTGCATCGCTCACGTGACCCACGGTCTTCGTTGCCTCGGTGGGAACGGTGCCGGGTGACAACGCGTTGGAACGAATGCCCTTCGGGCCGAGCTCCGTTGCCAACGTGAGTGCAAGTGAGTTCATGCCCGACTTCGCCGC
>JBILKS010000040.1:0-7511 GCA_044376595.1 Ilumatobacteraceae bacterium
CGAGGCATTCGCCTACATGGCGGACCTTCGCAACTTTGCCCAGTGGGATCCGGGTGTGAAAAAGGCCGTGCTGACCGAGGGAGACACACCCGGACTCGGATCCTGTTTCGATGTCACGGTAAAAGGCCCTGGGCGCGACCTTACGTTGCGCTACCGGATTACCGAGTTCAATGCTCCGCATGAACTCCTTGCTGTGGCCAAGTCCTCGGTCTTCACCTCGATCGACCGCATCACGGTGATTCCCACTCCTTCGGGGTGCACCGTCACCTACAACGCCGAATTACGTCTGAACGGCCTTCTCGCTGTTGCCGACCCGGGTTTGCGAATCGCATTCCATCGCATCGGCGATCGCGCCACTCGTGGCCTGCGTACCGCACTCGGCCCGATCGGTGTTGACTAGAGGAATGCCGCTCACCAAGCAGAGTGCTCCGATCCTCGAGCACCACACCGGACGTTGGCGCCCGCTGTGGCGCGGTCGGGTTCACGCGCTCGCGGCATGCGTATCGATTCCCGCCGGAACCTTTCTTGTCTGGCATGCAAGTGGCGCCATGGCCACAGTGGCCTCCGCCGTCTACGTGGCGTCGCTCGTGGCTTTGTACGTCACCTCTGCGTCGTACCATTTGTTCTCGCGGTCGCCGCGTGCACAACGCACGATGCAGCAACTTGACCACGCAATGATCTTCGTGTTGATTGCCGGCAGTTACACACCGGTGTGCCTCTTGACGCTCCCGCTTGCCTATGCCATCACCATGCTGTCGATCGTCTGGACGCTGGCAACATTGGGTATGGCCGTCAAACTCAAGTGGCATGCCCGGCGGGTCACCAGCGCGCTGTACATCTTCCTCGGCTGGGTGGGCGTATTCATTTTTCCCACGGCATGGAGCGTGGCTGGCCCAATGGCAGTCATGGCCATTGCAGCAGGCGGAATCCTCTACACCGTCGGAGCCATTCTCTTTTCGACGCAGAAGCCACGCCTGGTCCCCCACGTTTTCGGCTTTCACGAGGTGTGGCACGTGTTCACGGTGTTGGCGGGCATTGCCCAGTTCTTCGGCATCGGCATCATCGTTGCCAATGCCAGCTCCTGACGGCGACGGGATGAAGTTGCACAACTAGTGCAATAATCTCTCTGGACAAGCGCACTCCGGGAGGACCATGGGTCGGCAAGAGGATTTCACAGGAACTGTCGGTCGAACATTCGCCGATTCCCAGTGGGCGTGGGGCCCCCTGAACGAACCTTCACCCGGCGCGCCGAACGTTCTCATGGTGCTGCTCGACGACGTGGGTTACGCCCAGTTCGGTTGCTACGGCTCCGACATTGCAACGCCCACCTTCGACTCACTCGCAGTCAATGGCTTGCGTTACGCCAACTACCACACCACCGCACTGTGCTCACCGACTCGTGCCTGCATCATGACCGGCCGCAATCACCATGCCAACGGCATGGCGCGTGTGGTGGAGACAACTTCAGGCTTCCCCGGTTACGACGCCCACATCCCGCCCGACAACGGTTTCATTTCGGAAGTCTTGGTGGAAAAGGGATACGCAACTTATGCGCTCGGCAAGTGGCACATTGCTCCTGCGTATGAAAACAATCTGGGCGGTCCTCGCACACATTGGCCGTTGAACAAGGGCTTCGAACGCTTCTACGGATTCCTCTCCGGCGAAACAGACCAGTACTACCCGGATCTCATTCACGACAGCCACGTCATCGATCCTCCGAAAACTCCCGCCGAGGGTTACCACCTCACGGAAGACATGACCGACCAGGCCATCTCCTACCTGAAGGATCTCCGCGCGTATTCCCCCACTCGACCGTTCTTCATGTACTACGCCCCGGGCGCGTGCCATGCACCGCATCAGGCACCAAAGAGTTTCATCGAACCGTACGCAGGTGCATTCGACATGGGTTGGGATGCGTGGCGATCCGCCGTCTACCAACGCCAGGTCGACTCCGGCTTGCTTCCTGCCGGCACACAACTGTCCGAGCGACCCACGTGGGTGCCCGAATGGACCTCGTTGTCCGACGAAGAGAAGCGTCTGTACGCACGAATGATGGAGGTGTATGCGGGTTTTCTCACGCACACCGATGCCCAGGTGGGACGCCTCATCGACTTCCTGAAAAGCACCGGTGATTTCGACAACACAATCATCATGATCATGAGCGACAACGGCGCCTCAGCTGAAGGCGGACCGAAAGGAAGCTTCAACGAGAAGTACTTCTACAACTTCGTTCCGGAGAGCCTGGAAGAGAACCTGAAGCGCATCGACCTGCTCGGAACCGAACACGCCAACAATCACTATCCGTGGGGTTGGGCATGGGCAGGCAACACACCGCTCAAACGCTTCAAGCGCGACACACACGAAGGTGGCGTGTGCGATCCGCTCATCGTCCACTGGGGCAAGTCGCTCGAGGGCAATGGTGGCATCCGGCATCAATACGTGCATGCCATCGACCTGATGCCCACGGTGTTGCAGTTGCTGGATGTTCCTATGCCCAGCCATGTGAAGGGCGTGGAGCAGACCCCTCTCCACGGCGTGAGTTTCGCCGACACGTTCGCCAATGACGAGGTTCCGAGCAAACACGTGACGCAGTACTACGAGATGCTCGGCTCTCGGGCCCTCTACCACGATGGCTGGAAAGCGGTGGTCTTCCACCCGCCCGCACTCATGGCCTACGACGGCAGTGACGCCACACGTTCATTCGACGACGACATCTGGGAGCTCTACCACGTGGCAGAAGATTTCTCCGAATGTCACGACGTTGCCGATCGGTATCCGGAGAAAGTTCGTGAGCTGCAAGAACTGTGGTGGTCGGAAGCCGAGAAGAACCAAGTGCTTCCGCTGAACAATCAACCAGCTCGCTACAACGATCGCCGTCATGTCCGCGATCGTTACGTCTATCTGCCGGGCATCTCGCCACTTCCCGAGTCCACGGCACCCAACCTGAAGAATCGTTCTTTCCAGATCGCCGCTGCACTGAACATCCCCGACACAGGTGACACCGACGGCATCCTCGTTGCCCACGGCAGTCAGTTCGGCGGATACGCGCTGTATCTGAAGGGACGGCGTCTGCACTACACGCAGAACTTTCTCGGAGCCTTCTCCACCACAATTTCTGCCAGCGTCGAGCTTCCGCTCGGCGAGTTCCTCGCTCGCGCCGTCTTTACGTCGACATCACGCTTCAAAGGCACCATGCAGTTGTTCTACGGCGACGTACCGGTGGGCGAAGGTGCAATCCCCTTCACCACACCGGTGACGTACGGGGTTGATCCGTTCACGGTGGGTTACCAACGTATGACCCCCATCACGCCCGATATCACCGGCAAGGGGCAGATTCCCGACGGCGTCCTCATCAATGTCGTGATCGATGCCATCGGACCGATCTACAAGAACACCGAAGGCGAGGCGCGTGCTGCACTTGGCATGCAGTAGCGCCCCGCCTTCGATGACGAAAACTACGAAACGGCTGTGATGTACAACTTCTGCGCGGAGTTGCCGCCGGGTCCGGTGGGCGTGACCTGAATGTCGATTCCGCCCTGCATCTCTCCGGTAGGCCATGTGGCATTTTTCGGAGCAACGCCGTAGCACTTGGATCCGATCGCCCACGACAACGTGATGAAGGGTTTGGTTGTCGTATCGGCCGCCGTGTCTGAGGCCATGTCGGCATCTGCAGTGGCAAGGGCATCACACACACCAACCTGATTGGGAAGGTCGGGCACGTAACGGAATCCACCGAGGTCGTAGAACTTTCCGGTCTCGCCGTCGATGGCGAGGCGCTGCGGTCGGTACACCTTCAATGTCAAAGTCTGTGCCTTGCCCAGTGAGATCTTGACGTTGGGCACCGACGCGCCGTCGGGTCCGCTGACCGCCTTCGAATAGTCAATGTTCGTGAAAGTTGTTCCATCCGTGCTGTAACTCGCAATCATCGGATGGGTGACGAACACGAATCCGGCACTGGCGACGAATTCGTAGGAGTTTCCGTCTGCAGTTTCGACCTTTTGAATGAATGTGTCTTGTCCCGAGGGGAGATCTGTGCCGGTGAAGGTGTAACCATCCGAGAACTTGAATCCACTCGAACTGCCACCGGCAGAACCCATGCCACACATGAAACCGGTACCGATCATCCATTGGTAGTCGCCCGTGTTGCACGCTGCGCCCAACTTCACGAAGTCTGCCGGAGCATAGGGAACCCCAACGCCTTTCAGGTACGTGGCGGTCACTGCGGATCCGCACACTGATGTGATGGGCGAGAAGACCATCGACATTGTCTTGCCAATGGCGCTGGCAATCGAGGCATCAGTTGCTTCAAAGGCTCCGGAGCCGTAGGCATTGATCGTTCCGGCATAGCCGGGCTGGGTGGCCTTGAAGTTGGTGAAGATACGGAACGATGCGGCTGCTTCACAATTCGCACCGGTTGTCGTACCCGAGATTTTCACCTTCGGGGTGTCGGCGTCCGCCGAATCGACAGTTGCATCCTTGTCACCATCGTCGTTCACGTCGAATGCATTGATGATGCCGTCTCCATCGGTGTCGGCACCATCGGTCTTGGTTTCGTCAACGGTGGTGGAACCACTCTGTCCGGCATTCGGCTGAGGCTGACCGGGCTGCGCACCGTTCACCGGTTGCTGTTGAGTGCCTCCCGCAGGAGGGTTTCCCGTCGGTGGCGCAAGTTCCCGGCCATCGGGACTGCACGTAGGAGTGTTGGGCGGAGAACAAGGATCTCCGGGTGCGAATGCTTGGACCGATGACGCCTTGGTGTTCTTGCCCTTTCCGTAGGTTCCGACTCCCACTGGTTTTCCGGCAACTGCGGTGACCGCTTTTGCAGCAGTGACATCGGCCAACTTGAGCTTGGTGCGAACCGTGGCGAAGCCCTGCTTCTTCGAAGCAGTTGCGTTCTTCAGCCCCACCTCACCGAGGTTGACCTTGTTGCCCGTCGACTTCAACGACATGAAGACTCTCGTCGCCTTGCCGGGCGCGGTTCCCTTCCAGTTCAAGATCACAGGACCGAAGTAGTCGCCGCCAGAGGAAGTGACCATCTGCAACGTGGCACCCTTCAAAGTCGACACACCCTTTGTCTTGACCGTCACTTTCTGGGTGGCTTTGGTGATCTTCGACTCCCCCACCACGCGTCCGGTGTTGGCTACGACCAACAGTGTCTTTCCCACAGCTCCCTTGAAGGTTCCCGTGATGGTGAAAGTTGCAGACGATGCGGCAACGGGCTGCGAGGCAGACGCTGACGAGACCACGCCGGCAGCGATCAACAGCCCGGCGGCAACGCCTGTAAAAAAACGATGCGGATGTATCGACATGTGGGCTCCTTGTTCTCAACGCACATTGCGCGTGAAAGTTGTTGACAAAAGTATTTTTGGCGAACAGTCGTACTCTAGATCTTTCTTGAAAGTTTCTCAAGAGCACCTTCGCACTCCCCTATTCTTCTCTCATGTCTTCCATCGCGGTCACCGCTGCTCCGCGCAATGTCGGTATGTCAGAAGAGCGATTGGCTCGACTCGACAATCATCTTCGTGCGTACGTTGACGACGGCCGCTTGCCGGGCTGGCAGATTGCCATTGCCCGACACGGCGAAGTGGTTCACCTGGCGAGTTACGGAAATGCCGACACGGCGACCGCGCAGCAGATCGAGTCCAACACCATTTTCCGCATTTTCTCGATGACCAAGCCCATCACCTCCGTCGCAGTGATGATGCTGTGGGAAGAGGGGAAGTTGGAGCTCACGGATCCTGTGAGCAAGTTCATCCCTTCGTTCGAGAATCTCTCTGTGTGGAAGCGCGGATCTTCCACCTCGTATCTACTCGAGCCAGTGACCGAACCGATGCGCGTGTGGCATCTGCTTACCCATACATCGGGCTTGACCTACGGCTTCTTGATGGCGCATGTCGTCGACGAGCTGTATCGCAAAGCGGGCTTTGAATGGGGGGTACCCAAGGGTGCCAACCTCGAGCAGATGTGCGACCAGCTCGCGGAGTTGCCACTGTTGTTCCAGCCAGGCACCGAATGGAACTACTCCATGGCCACTGATGTACTTGGTCGAGTTGTCGAAGTTGCTTCGGGGCAATCCCTCGACACGTTCTTCTCGGAACGTATCTTCACACCACTGCACATGGTCGACACGGCGTTTCATGTCACCGAAGACAAGGCACACCGTCTGGCTTCGCTCTACGGGGCACAACCAACGACGAAAAAAGCAATCCACTTGAAGGAATTCGGGGCCGCCGCACTTCGTGCACCCACTGCGTTGTTGGGTGGCGGTGGGTTGGTCTCCACCAGTGGTGACTACATGAGATTCGCCGACATGCTGCGACGCGGTGGTGTGGCAAGCCCCACCTTGGGCGGTGAGCGCCTGTTGTCACCGCGCACATTGGCCTACATGACCAAGAACCATCTGCCCGATCACGCCGACTTGGCCACCTTCGGTCGTCCGATTTCCAGTGAGACCACATATGAAGGAATCGGGTTCGGACTGGGATTCAGTGTCACTCTCGATCCGGTGAAGGCAAAGATGGCTTCGTCTGTCGGCGACTTTGGCTGGGGTGGCGCCGCAAGTACCGCGTTCACCGTGGATCCCGAAGAAGACATGGTGATTCTCTTCATGACCCAGTTGATGCCGTCGTCTGCTCATCCCCTCCGGCCACAAATTCGTCAACTCGTCCACCAAGCAATCATCGACTAGCAACCAACACGTCGGTTGCTTTACCCACGAGCAACCAACACGTCGGTTGCTTTACCCACGAGCAACCAACACGTCGGTTGCTTTGCACAGCGCCACGATGGGGGTGCCGGGGGCGAGTTGGAGAGACTCGGTTGCCTCGCGAGTGATGGTGGCTGTCATCGTTTGACCGAGTTCGATGTCGAGGTGAATGCTCGACAAGATGTCGCCGTGTTTCACACTTTTTACGACAGCGCGAAGTTGGTTGCGTGCGCTGATATTCAATACGTCGCCTCGTTCGTCTCTCATCAGCTCAGGCCGAGCTCCCTCGTACTCGTCGAGAAAACGCATCACTGATCGTGCTTGTTCACGCCGCCAGATGGCAACGGGGCCACTGTCCTTGCCATCCAGAAGATGTTCGACAACCGGAAGCAACGTTGTACGTTGCCGCTTGATCAACACGTCAACATCGAGACCGTGCGCCTGGCGGATCAGGAGTTTGATGAGAAGTTCGCTGCGAATGTCGCGGATGTGCTCGACGGGAGTGTCGAGCCATGCCCGAGCATGTGCCTCGCCGATCTGGGTGCAACGAAGCGTCCACTTCAACTGACCCCGCACCCCGCTGCTCTCGGTGCTCTCCAAGTGCCCGGCCAACTCGAGTGTCTTGATCGCACGGTAAACAACTGGCCGTGTGAGCGTGAAGACCTCCCCCAACTGTTGATCCGGCTCAAACTGCCTCGCCAGCCGGTAACCATGGTCAATGCCGAACAACACGAGAGCCAGACAGGCATTCTCGGTAAGGCCAAGTTGCGAAGAGCGCGCCATACAGAGAGAGTAGTCCACTGTG
>JBILKS010000247.1:0-2928 GCA_044376595.1 Ilumatobacteraceae bacterium
AATGCGCGCAAAGGCGAGATGTAGAGCACTCGTGTGCGCTCACCCTGTGGCAACGCGGGAGCGTCCGTGAGTTGATTGATCGACCACAGAAAAGCGGTCAGTGTCTTGCCACTTCCGGTTGGCGCACAGATGAGCGTGTGTTCACCCGCGGCAATACGCGGCCACCCCTGCGACTGGGCTTGGGTGGGACGGGGGAACGACGATGCAAACCACTCGGCCACAGCTGGACGGAACAACGAGAGCACGGCATTGGCATCTGCTGAGTCGCCGTTGGCTGGGTTGCCTGCTGGGTCACCGCCTTCCGTCACGGCCAAAAGTTACCCAACACCTGTGACCAGACTCTCATGAGGCTCGGCAAAGTACGGCCCAGATCCCCTCGGTAGGCTGGTCGCATGCCGAACCCCGGAGAGCACCATCCCGCCTTCGAGGAATACTGCGAATGCATCTACGAACTGCGTGAAGACGATGTCGAGGTCATCCAGGCCCGCATCGCAGATCGCCTGCAAGTCTCACGTCCATCGGTGTCCGAAATGGTCAAGCGCCTCGAGGCCGACGGTCTCATCTCCACCTCCGGCTCGGCCATCTCGCTCACGGCCGCCGGCGAGAATCTCGCCCTGCGCGTGGTGCGTCGTCACCGCTTGGCCGAACGATTCCTCACCGACATCCTCGGACTCTCCTGGGCACAGGCTCACCACGAGGCCGGGAAATGGGAACACGTCATGTCTGACGATGTCGAAGTGGCCATGAACCGCGTCCTCGGCGACCCCACCACATGTCCGCACGGCAATCCCATCCCCGGATCTTCGTATCTCGCCGCCGACACGGTGCGTCTGGTCGACGTCACACCCGGTCACCGATTCACGGTGGCCCGCATCCCCGAAGAACTCGAGTTTGCTCCGGGAGTACTCGATTTCCTCGAGTCGTCGGAGTTGCAGCCCGGCCGCAGCGGCACCATTGCTTCCACGCGCACCGATGGTGGCGTCACGGTCGACATCGACGGCCAACACGTCGCAATCAGCGCCTTTGCCAGCGCACGCATTTTGGTGACCGCCGCATGAGAAACAGAGTTCGGTTCGGCGCACTCGCTGCCGCCATCACGATTCTCGTACCGCTGGCCACGGCGTGTTCCACCACCATCGAGGACAACGCCGAGGACGCCTTCACGTCCACCACTGCCCCACCGGCCACCAGCACCACGATTCCCGGCGGCAGTGTCGACGAACTCTTTGCCCAGATTCTCACCGTTGGCACCGACGTCGGCAACGATGTTGCAACCGGCAGGATGAGAGAAGCGCGTGCCAAGTTGGCCGACATCAAGGCCACATGGATCGGCCTCGAGGGAAAACTCACGTCGTTCAACAGCGAGGTACAAGACGACCTCGCCCGGCTGGTTGCGCTGTTCACCACTGCTGTCGAACGTAAGCGTCCCGCCGACGCTGACAAGGCAATGCGCTACCTTCCCCTCGCCCTCGAGGCTCTCGGCATCGACGTTTAGTCACCGCGCAATGGCAGAGATGCCACGCAACGCGGTACGCACTGCGTCAGGACATGCAGTCAGGAAGCGACTGCATGTGCACAACCGTCAGACGCTGCGTGGCCCGAGTGAGCGCCACGTACAAGGCACGCAATCCCATGGTCTCGGTGTCGACGATCTGCTGTGGCTCCACCACCACCACGCCGTCGAGTTCGAGCCCTTTCACCAGACTGACCGGAACCACGGTGACTCCGGTGTCGAGTGCGGTGGCGGCGGCACGTCCGTGCCGAACCCCTGCGGAAGTCAGGGCCTCGGAGATCTCGAACACCATCGCGTCAGGGCACACCACAGCGACGTTGCCATTCACCAGTTCGTCGATCAACGCCATGGTCTCGGTTGCAACGGTGGATGCAAGCGATTCCGATGCACGCACGATCCGGGGGCCCCTGTCACCCTCGCGGACGGAACGCGGAGTACGTAGACCCGGCGCGGCGGCATGCATCACACGATCCGCCAGTTCCATGATCTGTGCAGGGATCCGGTAGCCCACCGACAGTCCGACGATCCGTGGTTCTTTGCGGTCGGGCAGGTGTTCAAGAACGTCCGCCCAATCATTGGGAGCCAGCGCACCGGTGGCTTGCGCTATGTCACCCACAACGGTCATCGACCCGTTCAGCGAACGCCGACTCACCATGCACAACTGCATAGGTGTGAGGTCCTGCACTTCGTCGACAACGATGTGCCCGTACGTGCGAATCTCGTCGGTCTCGTCCACTTTTCCGTTGCGTCGCGGAATCGGACCGAGAATCTCGAATGCATCGTCGAGTACCGCGGCATCATGGTCGCTGAACACGGCTTCGGCGATGTCGTGGACCCGCGGTCGGTACAACGCCGACCACTCAGCTTCGGAGAGGTGCTTCTCCCCGGCCAGGCGCAACAACGCCTTTGATCCGTACAGATCGTTCAACAACTCAGCGGGAGTCAACAGCGGCCACATGCGCTCCATGGCAATCCGGAACTCCGGCAACGGACGCACCGACTCCTTCAACTCCGCCAGCGACACACCTGGATCACGCCACGAGGCGCCGAGGGCGTGCAACATCTCGGTCTCCACCCACTTGCGAGCAGAGTTGTGCCGACGAAAACGGCGACGGGCATTGCGCACGATCTGCGCGGTGTCTTCTGCAGACATCCGCACGTACCCGGACCGGAACGGCAGCTGCAGATTCTCTTTCAACGGGCGCTCGCGGTCGGACACCGCCTTGGTGATCACCTTCGACATGCGCATGTCGCCCTTCACCCGCGCAGCGAGCACCGGGTCCTTGGCACCGTAGGTGACGTGCGGAAAGAGGTCGGTCAGCACCACTTGTTCGACGCCGGCCTCGCCGAGACTGGGCAACACGCGTTCGATGTACCGCAGAAACACGCGGTTCGGCCCGATCACAAGCACGCCC
>JBILKS010000248.1:0-2920 GCA_044376595.1 Ilumatobacteraceae bacterium
TGTTGCGGGCATTCACCAAGGGTGGATTCGCAGACCTGAATCGCGTGCACGCCTGGAACCAAGAGTTCGTCGAGTCCACTCCCGCGGGACGCCGTTACCAGGAAATGGCCTCCGAAATCGAGCGTGCCCTTGCCTTCATGCGCGCCTGCGGATTCGACACGGAGAACAACCCGAACCTGCACGAAGTCGACGTGTTCACGTCTCACGAAGCCCTGATCCTGGGCTACGAAGAGGCGCTCACCCGCCAAGACTCGTTGACAGGCGATTGGTACGACTGCTCTGCACACATGTTGTGGATCGGTGAGCGCACGCGTCAACTCGACGGCGCGCACATCGAGTTTCTCCGTGGAGTCGGCAACCCCGTGGGCTGCAAAGTGGGACCGTCGGCGTCACCCGAGTTCGTTTTGGAGCTGTGCCAGGCGCTCAACCCCGCTCGAGTTCCTGGTCGCCTCACGCTGATCTCCCGTATGGGTTCCGACAGCGTGGAGGACAAGCTTCGTCCGTTGCTGCGGGCAGTGCGCGATTCCGGTCACCCCGTTGTGTGGGCCTGCGATCCGATGCATGGAAACACATTCACATCGTCCACCGGACGCAAGACTCGTCACCTGGATCACATCGTGGCTGAGATCGCCGGATTCGTTCGTGCGCACCGCGCCGAGGGAACCTGGCCCGGTGGCATCCACGTGGAGCTCACCGGCGACAGTGTCACCGAATGTCTGGGTGGCATGGATGATCTGGCCGACACCGATCTCGATGATCGCTACCAGACCATTTGCGATCCTCGCCTGAACGGGCGCCAGGGAATCGACCTGGCATTCCGCGTCGCTGAACTCATTCGTTCTAACCTGAACGCGTAGGCGCGCCACCGGGCGTGCAGCATCGACTCGCCCCGCAGAAACCACGACGAAACGACATGGACGCCTTTTCTCTCATCTCCACTTGGCCTGTCGAGTTCGTTTCAGCAGCGGTGATCGACCGAAAGGGAACCCTGCACACCCATGGCGACACCTCACGACCGATGCGGATTGCATCGGTCAGCAAACTCTTCACCGCTTGGGCAACCATGGTGGCTGTCGAAGAGGGCAGCGTTGCATTGGCCGATCCGGTGGGCCAACCGGGCTGCACGGTCTTGCACCTGTTGTGTCACGCGGGCGGATACTCCTTCGACGGGGTGAATCCCATCACCTCGCCCGAGCGCAAGCGGATCTATTCGAACACCGGAATTGAAATTCTGGCCACACATGTGGCCGAACGCACAGGCATGGACTTTCCCGACTACTTGGACGAAGCCGTATGTCAACCTCTCGGCTTGACCGCAACCGTGCTCGAGGGCTCCCCTGCCAAAGACGTGGTCAGCAACGTCGACGACTGCGCACGATTCGCGGCGGAGTTGCGTCGCCCCACCCTGCTGTCCACAGCGACGGTGCGCGAAATGCTGCGTGTGCACTTCGCCGAACTCGAGGGCGTGGTGCCCGGCATCGGTCGATTCGACCCTTGCCCCTGGGGTCTCGGACCGGAGATCAAGGGAACCAAGTCGCCCCATTGGACGGCACCTCTCGGCAGTGGCTCGACCTGGGGCCATTTCGGCGGCACCGGAACCTTTCTCTGGATTGATCCCGTGGCCGACGTGGCATGCGTCATGCTGGCCGAACGGGACTTCACACAGTGGGGCATGGAGTACTGGCCGGCGTTCAATGACGCAGTGCTGGCGGAGGCGTCGCGTCGTTGATCGGCCGACACATTGCCATGACCGAAAGCATCGACACAACAGAAACCCACACCAGCGACAACATCATGAGTGTCTTGATGTTCGCGGTCTTCGCCACCGCGGTGTCGAACAGTGTCATCTTCGCCACTCTCGGCGATCTGCAAGACACGTACGGCTTTGCCGACATCGGACTCGGGTTGATTGCCGGCATCGGTTTCTTCGTGGGTCTGTTGACGCAGGTTTTCCTTGCACCGCTCGCCGATTCGAAAAAGCCGAAGAACCTGATGGTTCTCGGCTTGCTCTTTGCCTGCGTCGGCTCGTTGGTGTTTGCGGCCGGAGACACCTTGTGGCAGTTCATCCTCGGTCGCGCAATCGTTGGTGTCTCGTTCGGATGCACTCAGCCTGCTGCTCGCGCTCTTGCCGCAAATCTCGACAAAACTCGCTCCGCCGAACGTCTCGGCAAGTTGGCCGGCATGGAAACTGCAGGCATCGTCGGTGGCCCTTTTCTCGGCGGCATTCTCTTGGGGCCGATCGGCTTGCGCCCCACGTTCGTGGTGTTTGCCGGCATCGCTCTAGTCGGAGCACTCGTCCTTGCCGTGCGAACCTTGCCAGTGCTCGTGAGTTCGTCGGAGTCGCGCAAACTCAGCCTCGGACTGTTTCGTTATCCCGGTGTCCGCGTTGCATCTCTCACCACGATGAGTCTCTTCTTGCCCATTGGCGTGTACGACGCGCTGTGGGATCGCTATCTCACCGACAGGGGTGCATCGAACTTCGTGGTGGGACTGTCCTTCTTGCTGTACGGATTGCCCTTCATCTTGCTGTCGCGTGTGGGTGGACGCCTGGTCGACAAGTGGGGCGCGCTGCGAACTGCATTGCTGGCCATCTTCATCGTTGCGCCCATCACCGGCAGCTACGGGCTGTTCGCCGCACCGGCGGCAATCATCGCGGTGTCTGTTGTTGAAGGCATCGCACAAGCAGCCACCGTGCCAGCGGCGCAGGCGAGCATGGCGTCGGTGGCACCACCGGGCAGAGCGGCGGCGGCTCAGGGTCTTTCGGGCGCAAGCAACCTCGTGGGCGCATCACTGATGGCATTCATCAGCCCGTGGGTGTACGGCGAATTCGGGTCAGAAGCGGCCTTCATCAGCGTTGCCGTAGTGATGCTCTTGGTGTCGTTGCTGGCACGTTCGATGGCAGTGCGCCACAAACTGATCT
>JBILKS010000249.1:0-2918 GCA_044376595.1 Ilumatobacteraceae bacterium
AGTGCGTTGATGGCATCGAACAACTCGTCTCCCACCACGCCCTTCGACACGAACAACTGAATCTCGCCGTCGCGGTCGCGCAACGTTGCGAAGATCAACTTGCCTTGGTCGCGCTTCAGGAGAATGCGTCCAGCGATGGCAACCAATACTTCGGTTTCGGTACCGGGTTCCATGTCACCATGAGCCGCACGAATCTCGTGCAACGTGTGAGACCGGTCGAAACGGTACGGATAGGGGTTCGTTCCACCGTCGCGCATGGCATCGATCTGTGCCAAACGGCGACCACGCTCGAGTTCAAGGCCGGTGGCGGAGTCGCTGCTGTCGGGGGAGAAATCGGGTTCGGTCACGGAGTCCCACGGTAGTGGGTGGGCCCCCAACTACCGTGGCCCTTTATGGTGCACCGGCGGTTTTTCACTGTGTCGATCGCCGCCGCGGTGCTGATTGGCGGTGTCGCGCCACTGCCATTGGTTGCCGACACCATCAACCCGCCGTTGCCCGATGTGAGCGCCGACTCGCCGAAGTCCGCTCTGGCCATTTCCATTTCGCGTCCGATGGGCATCAGTGCGTCGGTGCGAAATGCCATTGTCGACGTGGCGGAATCGATTGGCGCGAAAGCCCACCCCGGGCGCGTCGTTACCCTGGGAATGACCAAGGTACAACGAGGGCCCCGTGCGATACAGCGCGTGAGAAAGGGTCTTCGAGTTCCGATGTTGGTGGTTGCGCATCATGACGAGGTTGTGCGCGCACTGATGGGCAACGACCTTGCCGATGTCGTGGAGTCGGGAAGCATTGCCATGGGTTTCAGTTCGGCGCGTCTCCGCGGCGCGCGGGAGGGTGACGTGGTGACCCTGCTGAATCGACGAAGCAAGCCGCGGCAGTTCGTCATCGGCGCAATCGTCGAAGACGAGATGATCGGTGGTGCCGACATCTTGATGTCTCTGAGTCAGGCGTCGGCGATGGGTGCTCGTATCACCACGCGCTACACGCTGATCGGGTTCACCAAGCCGGCTGTGGCGGCACGGGCAGTCGCCGATGCCGGTTTCGTGAGCGGTCTCACGTATCGGGTTCGAGCCACGTGGGATCCACCCAATCCCGATGCAACACTGGGTCTCGGAGAAGCCAAGGCTTTGCTGGGCGAGTTCGCCTACGCCATCGACAAGAACGGCAAAGTGACCGCCGACCCGGGATGGACGCCCCGCAACATCACGCCGCGGCGCAACTTCTCGGGTATCCCCGTTCGAGCCGCTTGCCATCGCAAAGTGTGGTCGGCGATCCAGGGTGCCCTTTTCGAAATTCAGCGCGCGGGTTGGTCGCGCCTGATCGACGTGGACAATGCCAACGAGTTCGGCGGATGCCACTACGCGCGTCTCAATCGCATCGGCGAGGAACTGGGTGTCCTCTCGCGTCATACATGGGGCATGGCGTTCGATTTCAACACCACCACGAACTCGCAGGGTCGTCCGCCGAACATGCCCTGTGGGATCGTGCGAATCTTCCGTAAATGGGGATTTGCATGGGGAGGCAACTTCACGCCGGCCGATGGAATGCACTTCGAGTACGTGGGCGAACGGCGCGACAACATCGCATTTCCGTCGCGCTATTGCCCGAACATCGTTGGCGGTGACGGATAGCCTTTTGCACGTGCCTACACGTCTGATCATCATCGGTGGAGGGCCTGCGGGAAACACCGCGGCCACCTGGGCGGCCCGCATGGGTGCCGAAGTGGTGATGATCGAACGAGAGATCGTGGGCGGTGGGGCTCACCTGTTGGACTGCATTCCATCCAAGGCGATGATCGCCACCGGAGGTGCCATCAGCGCCACCAAACGATTCGCTGGAATGGGCATCGAGCAAAACGCCGCCGAGATCGACGTGGACTCGCTGGCCAGCCGTATCGACGGCATCCGCACGCGCATGCAGGGAACCACCACACAGTTGCTCGAGAGCCAGGGCGTCGTCATCATCATGGGCGAGGCCAGATTCGTGGGGCCCAACGAGGTTCGGGTTGTGTCGTCTGCCGGCGAACAGACCGTACGCGGCGATGCCTTCCTCATCGCCACTGGGTCGCGGCCACGGGTCCCCGAATGGTGCAATCCCGATGGCGAGCGAGTACTCACCACGCGCGACTGCTATCCGCCGAAGGTGTTTCCGAAGAGCATTGCCGTCGTGGGATCGGGTGTCACCGGCGTGGAGTTCGTGCACATGTTTTCGTCGTTCGGTTCCGATGTCACTTTGGTGGTGAGCCGCCAGCAGGTGCTGCCCGGCAAGGATCCAGAGGCCGCGGCTGCGCTCGAGGACAGCTTCCTTGACCGAGGTGTCAAGTTGCTGAAGGGCGCTCGTGCAGAGAGCATCGAACGCGTCGGTGATGACGTGGTGGTGAAGTGCAGCGACGGACGCGAGGTGCGGGCCACGCACGCGGTGTTGGCGATCGGCTCGGAACCCAACGTGGAAAATCTCGACCTTGCCGCTGCCGGGGTCGAACTCGACAGCCGCGGCTACATCAACATCAACAACCACTGCCAAACGAACGTTGCGCACATTTATGCGGCCGGTGACGTGAGCGGAAAGTTGCCGTTGTCGTCGGTGGCCTCGATGCAGGGTCGCAAGATCGCCGAACATCTCATGGGCGCCACCAAGGCCGCACATCGCGACATCGACTACGACAAGGCCGCCTCAGCCATCTTCACCCAACCCGAGATTGCCGACGTGGGTCTGGCCGAAGCCGAAGCATTTTCGTCGGGACGCAAGATTCGTGTGACCAAGGTGCCCTTCTCGTCGACACCGAAGGCGCTCATCCACAACGACCCGCACGGCTTCGTGAAGTTGATCTCCGATCCGAACACGGGAGTGGTACTGGGTGGCACCATCGTGGGTCGCCACGCAGGCGAACTCATCAGCGTCATCGCGCTTGCCGTGAC
>JBILKS010000250.1:0-2903 GCA_044376595.1 Ilumatobacteraceae bacterium
CCAGTTGGGGTTGCGTGTCTGTGTGTAGACCTGTCCGGGGCCTTCGAAGCGGAAGACGAATCCCTCGCCGGAAAAGACGGTGTTCTTCCAGCCCTCGGCGGCCTTGTGCAGCGACATCTTCACACTGGTGTTGACGGCGACCATGTGGCCGCTGTCGACCACGATGGTTTCACCGGGAGCAAGAGTGACCACTTCGAGGGCACCGTACGCGCCGGCCAGGATGATGCCGTCACCGATTGCGTGCACGAGGAATGCACCCTCGCCGCCGATGAGCGATTTCATGCCGCCCCATTTTGCATCGAGTGTCACTCCCATCGACGAGGCGATCCACGAGGACTGCGAGAGAATCCAAGCGTCGGAGGGTGACGACTGAAGAATCACCGAATCACCCGGAAGTCCCATGGCAATGTCGACGAATCCACCGTTCGGACCGGCAGTGGCGATGGTTTGGAAGAATGATTCGCCGCCGAGCGCGGAGCGCTTGAGCGCCTTCAGGAAACCACCCTCCATCTTGCCTTCGATCGTCATGTCCGGAGACATGGCGATCATTGCTCCCGACTCGAGCCTCATCTGCTCGTTGGGCGACAGAGTTGCTCGTGCAGTGGAGAATGCTGGTTGATGACGTACTTGGAGTTCCATGGGGAAACAGTAACGTCTCCGCATGGCAGAGTTCAGCGGAAAAGTTGCAATCGTCACGGGTTCGTCCAGTGGTATCGGAGAATCCATTGCTCGTCATCTCGCACAGCTCGGTGCAACGGTGGTGGTCAATTCGTCGTCGTCAGTCGCCGCAGGCGAAGCCGTTGCCGCATCGTTGCCCAACGGAGCGACATATGTTCGAGCCGACATTTCCAAGAAAGAGGAGTGCCAGCACCTCATCGACCACACGATTGCCGCCCACGGAAAACTCGACATCCTGGTGAACAATGCCGGCTGGACCACGCCGATCGCCCATCACGATCTCGAGGCTCTGACCGACGAAATCTTCATGAAGACCTTCGAAGTCAACGTCTACGGGACGTGGTGGTTGTCCAAGATGGCGATTCCGCACCTGAAGAAGTCCGACGACGGCAACATCGTCAACGTCACCTCCGTAGCTGGTGTGCGGCAGGTGGGTAGCTCGATGGCCTACTCGATGACCAAGGCGGCACTGAATCAGATGACCAAGTTGATGGCCAAGAGCTGCTGGCCGGTTCGCGTGAATGCAGTGGCGCCGGGCCTCATCGAGACGCCATGGACTGCGGGTTGGGATGCCATGCACGAAGCAGTCAGCAAGACGGTGCCGCTGCACAGGTCGGGTACACCCGACGATTGCGCCCAGGCAACGCTCGGCTTGCTCCGCAGTACCTATGCAACCGGCCAGATTTTCGTTGTCGATGGCGGGCTGACGCTGATTCAGTGAGCGCCGGCGCGCGGTGGCGGCTCAGCGACTGCGCACGAGTCGTCCCGGCCGTTCGCCGGTGTCGGTGTCGTCGAGACGAACAACCACTCCATTCACCAACGTGGCCGCGTAGCCGGTGGATGGCTGCAAGATGCGCGAGCCACCCGCGGGCAGATCGTGACGCACGAACGGCTCGTGGATGGTGAGGTTGTCGAAGTCAATCACGTTGATGTCGGCGCGCTTGCCGACTTCCAGCGAGCCACGATCCGTCATGCCGTAGAGGTCGGCGTTGTTCTTGGTCAACTTGTGTACGGCAAGTTCGACCGGGAGCCGCGGACCACGTGAACGATCACGCACCCAGTGAGTGAGATGGAAGGTGGGCATGCTGCAGTCGCAAATGAAATTGACGTGCGCACCGGCGTCGGAGAGTCCGGTCACCGAGTCGGGATGGAGCAACATTTCCATGCTGGCATCGAGGTTGGCCTTGGCGAAGTTGGAGCCGAAGACGGCATAGAACGCAGTGCCCTCATTTTCCAGCAACAGGTCGTACATCAAGGATTCCGGTGAAACACCCAACTCGCGTGCGCGGCCAACCACGGATTCACTGCGCTCGGGTTCGTAATTGATGGGGAAGGTGAGCGAGAACGTTGCATTGAGTGCACGTGCATAGAGACCCACAACAGATTCCATCGAGCCGGCGTTCTCCGATTTCACGCTGCGATCCGCCAGGACCGCTGCCTTCATCTCGGGCTTGCGCATTTCACGAACACGCTCCGCCAGGGGCAGGTGGGCGAGATCGCGAAGGTAGACCGCCTTGCGCATGAACATGTGGTACGTGCCGAGACTGGTCATCACGGTGACGGCGCGCGGCGCGATTTGCGGTCGGAGTTGTGCGCCGCGGGCATTCTCCGACGACACCGCATTCAGCACGTCGCGCCAATGGTCGACATCTTCGGCAATCTGAACCGTGGTGAAAGTGACAGGACGTCCGCTCTTGCGCGACAGCTCGGCAAACATCAGCACCTCGTCGAGAGGCTTGGCTTTTTCGCCCCCCAATGCTTCGAGAGCACCCACGGTGCCGGCGGGGATGGCTTCGAAGACACCGCGACCCATTGCCTTGGCGATGGCCTCGAGTTCGGCTTCGGCTGCAAATGTCCCCGGCACCGGCTTGCCCGACAGCGAGCGGTGACCGATGGTGCGCGATGTCGTGAAACCCAGGGCTCCGGCGTCCATCGCTTCTCCCACGAGTCGGGCCATGGTCTCGATTTCTTCGGGCGTGGCATCGAGATTGTCGACACCGCGCTCGCCCATTGCGTAGAAGCGCAGGGCGCCGTGGGCAACTTGCGCACCGATGTCGATACTGAACCGACGCGTCGAGAGGAAATCGAGGTATTCAGGGAAACTCTCCCAGGCCCCCCAGGGAATGCCCTCGGTCAACGCGCTGCCTGGGATGTCCTCGACGCCTTCCATCAGTTCGATGAGCGGCGCCTCGGTGCCCGGGCGAACCGGAGCGAATCCCACTCCG
>JBILKS010000251.1:0-2901 GCA_044376595.1 Ilumatobacteraceae bacterium
GATCTGGTGCTGACGTTGGATCGCTCGATCCAGTACCAAGTCGACCAGGTGTTGCGCGAACGTGTGATTCGCCTGAACGCGCGTGGTGGAACTTCCGTGGTGATGGACACGAAGACCGGTGACGTACTGGCGGTGGCCAACATCCGGCGCAACGAAGACGGCACCTACTCGTCGTCGAGTGGCAACTTCGCGGCCGTGGAAGCCCATGAGACTGGCTCCGTCGCCAAGGTGTTCAGCGTCGCGGCTGCCATCAACGAAGGTGCCGTCACCCCGGACAGCGTGTTCCACGTTCCGGGTGTCCAGAAGTTCGATGAATACGTGATTCGCGACGCATATCCTCACCCGACCCAGCAGATGCCCGTGCGCGAGATCCTGGTGAAGTCGTCCAACCTCGGCACGGTGCTCACCGCGCAGCGCATCACCACCGAGCGTCTGGAGTCCTATCTCCACGCTTTCGGCTTCGGATCGAAGACAGGTCTCGACTTTCCGGACGAGAGCGAAGGCATCCTGAAGCCGGTCGAAGAATGGCAGGGAACGGAAAAGATCACGGTGTCGTACGGCTACGGATTCGCGTCCACTGCACTGCAGTTGGTGTCCGCGGTGAACGTGGTGGCAAACAACGGCACTTACGTGGCTCCCCGCTTGGTCAGTGCGATGATCGACAACAACGGCAAGATGGTCAAAGCCGAACCGTCGTCCACCAGGCCGGTACTGAAGCCCGAGACCGCATCGCAGATGAACGTGATGATGCGCGATGTCGTGTGCTTCGGTACGGGAACGCTGGCGAAGATCCCCGGCATGACAGTGGCTGGCAAGACGGGCACCGGATACAAGGTCCAAAAGGACGGCACGTACGGATCCGATGTCGTTGGACGCAAGTACTTTGCCTCGTTCGTCGGATTCCTTCCGGCGCAAGACCCGCGAGTATCGATCCTCGTCTCGATTGACGAACCAGACCCGAGTACGCGCGACCGATTCGGTGGTACGGCGGCCGCGCCGGTGTTCTCGGCGATCGGCGAAGTGGTGGCCCGGGAGCTCCGTGTCCGGCCGGCCGCCGACACTCAACCCTGTTCAAAAGTCGATCCATACCTACGTGATCCGCAGACAGGGCAGTAGGTAGATCCGGCATGGTTGTTCTGGAAGACGTTGTGCGCGAGCTCGGTCAGCGTGGCCTTCTCTCGGCGACTTCGGTCACCGGCTCGTCGGTGGAGTTGCGCGATGTCGAGCACGATTCGCGGGCCGTTGGTCCGGGCTCGTTGTATTGCTGCGTCGTTGGCGAGCATCACAACGGCCATGCGTTCGTCGAGGATGCACAGCGTCGCGGTGCAGTTGCCCTGCTGGCCAGCGAGCCCGTCGACAGCTCGCTGCCCACGGTCAGAATCGAGCGTGCTGCAATGCGCAGGGGCATGGCAGTGGCAGCGTGCGTCGTGCACCGTGAGCCGTCCGTGCAGGTGCCGGTGTTCGGGATCACTGGCACGAACGGCAAGACAACAACCGCGGCTTTTCTGGCTGCGATCCTCGAGCACGCCGGAGTGAAGTCGGAGGTGTTCGGCACTCTGAGCGGTGCGCGGACAACCCCGGAGTCAACGGAGTTGCAACGTTCGATGCGTCGAGCGGTCGACGGCGGTGCAATGGCGGTGGTGATGGAAGTGACGTCCCATGCGCTGGTTCTGGAGCGAACGCACGGCATCGTGTTCGAGACCGCGGTCTTCACCAATCTCGGACACGATCATCTCGACTTCCATGGCACGATGGAGGCGTACTTCGAGGCAAAGGCGTTGCTGTTTTCCGCCGATGTCGCCCGCGAGGTTGTCGTCAACGGCGACGACCCCTTCGGCGTGCGGCTCCTGGCGCGCTGTCGCGAGACTTTTCCCGGGTCAGCCGTGCACCCCTTCGGCATCGCTGACGCGGTCGACTTGCGCGAGACGCTCGATGGCAGCACATTTTCCTGGAGGGGAGCCCCGGTTCGGCTTGCACTGGGTGGACGCCACAACGTGATGAATGCACTTGCCGCGGCTACAACTGCCCACGTTCACGGCGTCGATGTGGAAGCGATTGCCGCCGGGATCTCTTCGGTGTCTTCGGTTCCGGGGCGGCTGCAGTTGGTGGATCGCAACGCGGAGCCGCGGGTTTTCGTGGACTACGCGCACACGCCCGACTCGTTGCACGCTGTCCTCACTGCGGTTCGTGCCGCTGCGGGTGGCGGAAGATTGATCGTCGTCTTCGGTTGCGGCGGAGACCGCGATCGCGAGAAGCGCCCCCTCATGGGGCGGGTGGTGGCGGATCTTGCCGACGTCGTGGTGGTCACCTCCGACAACCCCCGTTCCGAGAACCCCACTTCGATCATCGATGCGATCACTGCTGGCATGGGTGGTGACGCCGACTGCACCGTTCTCGTGGATCGTCGCGAGGCCATTCGACATGCGGTGGCCGTTGCGAAGTCCGGTGACGTGATCGTGGTGGCAGGCAAGGGACACGAACAGGGTCAGACCATCGGCGCGGAGACGTACCCATTCGACGATGTTGCGGAATCTCTGCGCGCTCTGGCGTCGAAGAAGAGTGGTGAACTGTGATTGCGGTCTTTCTTGCCGGCTCGATGGCGATGTTGGTGTCGCTTTTCGGAACGCGTTCGCTGATTTCGTTCTTCCGTCGCATCGGTCGGGGTCAGCCGATTTTGGGCAAAGAAGATCGCGGACCCACGCATCACAACTTCAAGCAGGGAACCCCCACCATGGGTGGCATCGCCATCGTTGGCTCTGCTTTCGTCGGTTGGTTGGTGGCTCATGTGCGCGACGGCCTCGCTTTTTCCGACCAAGCAATGATCATGTGGGCCTGTATTGCCGTCATGGCTTTCATGGGCTTCCTTGACGACTACATCAAGGTGCGCAAGGCGCACAATCG
>JBILKS010000252.1:0-2899 GCA_044376595.1 Ilumatobacteraceae bacterium
ACCAAGGCTCACCTTGCCCGCGCCACAGTGGAAGCAATGGCGTACCAAACGCGCGATGTCATCGATGCCATGGCATCGGCCACGGGCGTGACTCCGAATGAGCTTCGTGTCGACGGGGGCGCCACGGTCAACGATGATCTTCTGCAGTTTCAGGCTGACGTACTGCAGATGGCTGTCGTTCGGCCCGTCGAGCGCGAGACCACGGCACAAGGCGCGGCGTACCTGGCGGGTTTGGCCGAAGGCGTGTGGACATCGACGGACGAGATCGCCGCTCAGCGTCTCGTCGACACCAGCTTCGTACCGAACGCCGAGATCGCTTCGATTGTCGAGGCGATGTTCGACCAGTGGCACGAAGCGCTTCGGCGCGTCAGTCCACGCGTCAACTGAGGTCAGCCAGCAACGCGGCACCAATGGCGCCGGCGCGATGACCGAGACGTGCGCGCTCCACCCGCGGCACCGGACGCAACCCGTGCGCCGGCATCGACACCGCGAGGTGTTCACGTACCAACGGCAAAAGTTCAGTACGCGCACCGACGCCACCACCAAGAACGAGACATTCGGGGTCGCACGTATTGATCAGGTTCACGAGGCCGATCACCACCCAATCGACGAACTCGCTCACCGCGGCCACGGCACTGCTGTCGCCATCGACGAACCACTGCAACGCCTCTTCGCCAGACGTTGCGCCAGCCAGTCGCGCGAGACCGGAGCCCGATGCGTACTGCTCCCAACATCCCGAACGACCGCAGGGGCAAGGATGGCCGCCACGCACCACGGTGTCGTGCCCGAACTCGCCTGCATAGCCGTGCGCACCGCGCAACACTCTTCCGTCACTGATGATGCACCCGCCGATGCCAGTGCCAAGGGTGACCATGATCATGTTGTCGCAACCCACACCTGCTCCGGACTTCCATTCCGCCACGGCGGCGCAGGTGGCGTCGTTGTCCACGGCAACGGGAATGCCAAGCAGCGATTCCAGTTCTTCTCTCAACGGCATGTTGCGCACCTCGGGAAGATGCGGCGCAAACGCCACCCATCCGTCGGGCGAAACGAGACCGGGCATTCCGACACCGACACTCTTAGCACCGGGAAACCGGCGGACAATTTCAACCAAGGTACCGACGATGCCGCCCTCTTTCGGCGACGGCACCACATGCTCCCCCACAACCACGCCGTCATGGTCGATACCAACGGCGAGGCACTTCGTGCCTCCGACATCGATCCCGACGGATGTCACAGAATCAGGATTCGCAACGAACCTTGAGTTCGTGGAGCGTGTTCAAGATGCGGTTTTCGGCGCGGCGCTTCACGAAACCGGGCAACGGGATGACCAGATCAATCGACAGGTCGTATGTGACCAGCGTGCCGTTTGCGACCGGCTCGAACATGTAGTCACCATCGAGTGTGCGCATGATGTCGCCATCGATCAGGCGCCATGCGATGGTGAGCGGCGAATCTCCGTAGGTGTACCCCAGGGTGTAGTGGGTGCTGCGTCCAAGTGCGGACGCCCGAAACTCCACCTTGGTTGCACGGCCCTGCGCATCGCGCTCGAGTACCACGGCCTCCTTCAGGTCCTTGGCCCATTCGGGATAGCGCTCGAACTCGGTTGCCACCTGAAAGCACTGTTCGGGGGACGCGGAGATGACGGTTGTTTGCTTGGCGGTATCGGCCATGCCCCCATTGTTACCGACAGAACACCGCCGCGAGGGGTTATCTCACTGATCGGGGTGGGTTTCGTCGTCGACGCTGTCTGACTGCTCTCGGAGCCGCCGGGGGCCGAAAGTTCCGTGGCGGCTGACCCAAAGACCGTTCAGCCCCAGACCCAGCATCGGCACCATGACCCCGAAAGCCAAGACACTGCCCGCCTTGCCATCTGTGGACGGCCGGGCAATGGCGGCGGCTACACCAACGGATGTCTGCAGAAACAGACATCCGTTCATCAACTGTTTGACACGCTTGTCGGCAACCGTGCCAACCATGAAGAAGAGTTGGGTGACGGAGATTTCCTCTTCGCGGCTGCGTTGAACCGCCGCAAAGTAGCCAAGGAGAAATGTGGCGACACCGACGGCAAAAAGTGCAACCGACACCACGACGATCAGCACTTTGGTGAAGTCGTCGAAAACCACTGCTGCCACCACGGCTGTCACCATGAACAGCGCGGTGGCACCACAGTTGAAACGAACGATCGGGCTGATCGGGGTTTTCGGGGAGTCAGGTGTGGACGGGATCATGGAAGTGTGCGAAGCGTATTCCAGAGTTTCGCGGCAAGCACTTCGTAGCTGAACTGTTCCACCGCCCGTTTCCGCGCTGACCGCCCCATGTCGGCTCGTAGCTCGGGGTTGTCGAGCAGTTCGGTGAAGGCCCGCACGACGTGATCGACATTGGAAGGATCACGGACAACCAGACCAGTGACGTTGTGCTCGACAGCCTCGGCCGCCCCTCCGCTGTTACCCGCGACCTGCGGAATGCCGCATGCCGCAGCCTCGAGAAAAACGATGCCGAAACCTTCCTGCTCCAGACCACCCCAGCGATTGCGACACAACATGGTGAAGATGTCGGCACAGCCGTAAATGCGTGGCAGATCTTCAACATCGACACGGCCAAGGAAGCGAACGGGTGCCCCCATCGAGCGGGCCAGCTTGTTCAAGCGGTCGGCATCGCGGCCTGCACCGACAATGACCATCTCGAGACGGGGACGGTGACGTGCCATCCGCGCCACAGCTGCGATGGCCGTGTCGAAGCCCTTGCGGGGTACGAGACGACTGACGCCCACGATCAGTTCGGCATCGGGTGCCACCCCGAATGCGACGCGGGCCGCAGTTCGTTCGTCGGGTGTGAGAACACGAAAGCGATCGGTATCCACGCCGGGATGCACAACGGTTGTGGGCAGCGCTCGCCC
>JBILKS010000253.1:0-2898 GCA_044376595.1 Ilumatobacteraceae bacterium
TAGGTAGTGGATTGACTGGTGGTGGCTCGGCCGCTCTCGGCGACGCCCACCCACAGCGACTTGAACACGGGCAGTCGATCAGCTTCCGTGCCACCCGTTTGGCTGGCAGCGAGAACAGACGCAACCTGATCTCCGGTCAACGTGTGACGCCCCGCAGGGACCATCTCGACAACTTCTCCACCGAGGAGAGTTGTGACCGAGCGATCGAACTCAACCGACACTTCTCTGACGCCTTCGAACAGTTGAGCCATCTCGGCTTCAGCCAACGCGGCGCTTGCGGTGAACGTGACGTTGAGCAAACCTTCGACATCGGTGGCCAAAGCTTCGAGACCACCCGAAGCATAGGAGTCGCCGACTCGACGTGGCGCTTCACCTTCTGCCACCACGGCCGACGAGCCAACAGGAATCGACACGATCGTGCCGCCTGCTCCGCCCGGAGCAAGAGCGATCATCTGCAGCGAAGCGATGGCGCCACTGCCGTTGACGCCTGCCAACAATGCAGCCGGTGTAGAGGGAATTGTGATCACGTTGGAACTGTCGACACTGTTGCCGTCGGTGGAGTTGAGGAGCGAGTTGCCGGCAAGCACGAGCCCCGAAGGCAACATCACTGCCCCCACCACACCGCTCACGAATGCAGCGAGTGTTCGTTGCCGCCGGCGCGCGGGTATCGCCGTCACAGTTGCGCACCAACACGCAGGCCGTACAGCCCGCGGTTGCGAATGATGGCGATCACTTTTTCCGGTACGAGAAAATCGAGCGGTCGGCCATCGGTGACGCGACCACGCAGATCGGTACTCGACACCTCGAGTCTCGGAACCTCGACGTGTCGCCATTCGAAATCAGTGGACAACGTGACGGGCGCCCCCGGACGATCCACGACGACGAGATGCGACATCGCTGCAACCTCATCGACGCGCTCCCATGTGTCGATGTTGGATGCCGCGTCGTCACCCACGATGGTGAACAGTCGCGCACCCGGATGTTTGACCTTGAGAAGCGCAAGCGTGTCGGCGGTGTAGCTGACGCCGCCGCGATCGATTTCTTCGGTACCGGCCTCGAGGCCGTCAACGCCCTCGACAGCGGCCCGCACCATGGCCAGGCGATCTGCGGCCGGAGACACGGATCTGGCGCCCGTCTTCTGCCAGGGGTCGTTGGCGACCATCAAGAGGACGACATCAAGTGCCAACGCGTGGCGGACATTGACCGCCGTCACCAAATGCCCGAGATGGGGAGGGTCGAACGTCCCCCCAAAAAGACCAATTCGCAACGGCACAAGACCGGATTCTATGAGCGACCCCACCCTGAAAACCTTTGCTGTCTTGTGAAACCCGCCCCAGAGGGCCGCCGACAAATTTTTGTCATTTTCCCCGTGACAGACCCCCCATGGGTGGGGTACTCTAGATATTCCCCCAAGAACCGGGAACTGCGTCGAGCAGATCCCCCGATCCCCCCATCCACCCTCTTACCGCCTCTGGCTCCGCGTCTGCGTCTGCTGGTGGCACTCCCCTCACCTGCACACAATTTGGACTGATCTGACATGAACGACGCAATTGGCCTCTACCTCAACGACATCGGCAAGGTGGCACTGCTCACCGCCGAAGACGAGCGCACCCTCTCCAAGGCAATCGAAAAGGGACGCGAAGCAGCCGCCCGCATTGAAGCCGGCGAGCGCTCCGTGCAACTTCGCAAAGACATGAAGGCCGCCGCCGCGGCGAAAGACCGCTTCATCCGCGCCAACCTGCGCCTCGTGGTCTCCATCGCCCGCCGCTACCCGTTGCCCCAGGGCATGGATCTCTTGGACCTCATCCAGGAAGGCAACCTCGGTCTCGAGCACGCCGTCGACAAGTTCGACTGGCGCCGTGGATTCAAGTTTTCCACCTACGCCACATTCTGGATCCGCCAGGCCATCGGCCGCGCCCTCGATCAGAAGGCCAGCCTCATTCGCATCCCCGGTGATCGCTCTGCCAGCCTGCGCGCGGCTTTGCGTCAGTCGTCGGGCGACGGCGAGAACCTCGATGCCGGCAATGCCGAGCTGCATCGTCTCACCACCCCGGTGTCACTCGACAAAACCGTGGGCGACGACGGCGATGCCACCTTGGGCGACCTCATGGACAATGGCCAGGGCACTCCGGAAGACGCCATCATGGCCTTGGTCGACAGCGAACTGCTCGACGAACTGCTCGGCACCCTCGACGATCGCGCCCGCTACGCAGTCGAGGCCCGCTTCGGACTTCTCGATGGCGAGCGCAAGTCGTTCCGCGAGGTCGGCGAGGCCTTGGGTGTCACCGCCGAAGCCGCCCGCCGTCTGGTGAGTCGCGCCGTAATTGGTCTCCGCGAGGACGCCGAGCGCATCTACGCTGCCTAGTCCATGGCACGCGTCTGGTCTCCCGACTCTTGGCACGCCCTTCCGGCTGAACAACAGCCCGATTGGCCCGATCCGGGCGCGCTTGACCGTGCCCTCAAGCAAATCGCCAGCTACCCCCCGCTGGTGTTCGCTGGAGAGGCCCGCAATCTGCAGTCTGCTCTCGGGCAGGTAGCAGCCGGCAATGCCTTCTTGCTGCAGGCCGGCGACTGTGCCGAAAGCTTCGAAGAGTTCTCGGCCGTCAACATTCGCGAGAAGTTGCGTGTCATCCTGCAGATGGCAGTGGTGCTCACCTATTCACTCGGCGTGCCCGTGGTGAAAGTCGGCCGGATGGCCGGCCAGTTCGCCAAGCCCCGTTCGCAGCCTTTCGAGAAGTTCGGTGATGTCGAGTTGCCGTCGTTCCGCGGACACATCGTGAACGACCCCGCCCCCACCGATGCCGCGCGTCGCCCCGACCCCGAGCGACTCGTGCAGGCGTACCATCAATCGGCCAGCACGCTGAATCTGTTGCGGGCGTTCACCAAGGGTGGATTCGC
>JBILKS010000019.1:0-9351 GCA_044376595.1 Ilumatobacteraceae bacterium
GTTGGCTTGGGGAGACCCGGCCGCTGGCCCGCTGTGGGAGGGCAGAACACTGGGTCATGCCTACGTCTGCACTGGCCATGTGTGCCTCAGCCCCAGCAGCACCCCCGAGGCTCTTCGCAGTCAGTTGTCGGTCCACCCGCCGAAGTGAAGAATCTCCGAAGCGGCGCGCCGACGCCGGGTCGTACTGCGCCCTTGTCGCGCGGGCTCCACACCCTCACCAGTGGCGGGATATCCAAGGGCAACAGCTCCGAGCAGTTGCAGATGACTCGGGACGCCAAACTCGTTGCGAATCTCGTCGGCTCCATTGAAAACGGCGAAGAACAAGGCGCCAAGACCCACGTCGTGAGCACCGAGAAGAAACGTCATGGTGGCAAACGACGCATCGATGGTCCAATAGGGCGCCTGCCAGGCCTCAACTCCCTCACCCAGACCCGTGTGTGCCTTGTCAGGTTCGGCATAGCGCTGAACGTACGCATCGGGATCGGCAAAGGACAAGGCAATGACCGGCGCACGCAACAGACCCGGCCACGCAAAATTGCCGCGGCGCTCTGCCGGCAACGACAAGTCCCAGTAACGCTGCGCTGCCGCATCTTCGAGTACGAGCAACGACCAGCCTTGCGTCTTGCCCGCACTCGGCGCCCGAGAGGCGAGATCGACCAAACGATGAATCACATCACGTGGAACCGGCGACGAGGAGAAGTCCCGCGTCATGCGCCGTGATGTCACGACGTGGCTGAACTCCATGGAGGTGTCGCGCGTCAGGCGCGCTTGCCGAGTTTGACGAGGCTCTCGGTCATCGTCCAGCCGTGCACGATGAGCACTCCACCCTTGTTGGCAGGAACCTTGTCGAACAGGGCGGCCACGTCGGCGTTGATCTTCTCGGGCTTGGACGATTCATGGTCGATGAACCCGGACTGTCCGGCGGCCTTCACCACGAACGACTGCTCGTCATAGTTGGCCTCGACTCCGAAGCGTTTGGCCAAACGTCGGCCCCATGCTCGTTCTTCGCCCACCGCGCGGTGGTTGGGCCGCGGGATGATGTCGCTGAGAGGCTTGAAGGCTTCGAGCCCGTCAGCGGACACGAAACGAGACCCGATCACCACGTCTTCGTCGGGGAACGCCATGAGGGCACGGTGGAAGGCCTCGGTCATGAGACCCTTCAACACGGAATCACGTTTTGTCCCGCGCTTCACACTGAGCATTCCCAACAAGACACAGGGTGTTCCACCGATGCGCTCGAGAGTGGAGAAACTGAATCCGAGCAACTTGCCATCGACCCTGGCCGTGGTGTTGAGTACCCAGTCCTCTTTGGCCTTCGACAACAAGCCAATGTCAAAGCTTGCGCCCATCGACGCCATCTCATCGAGATCGGCGTCGGTCAGCGCAGAGGAGTCTCGTGTTTCAACCTCTAGTGCCATGACGACCGGCTTTCTCCGTTCATGCTTCCCATGCAGAATCCATATTCTGCCAGCGAACGGCCCATACCCCTACGTGGCGGACCAAAGAAGCCAAAAATAAGGCTCGAAATCCCGCCAATGCCCCTGCCCGTGAGAGGCGTCAGCTGATGATGACGCTGTCGCCGAAGGCAACGCGCAGGTCGCCAATGGCGCGATCGACATCAACGCTGAACTCGTCGCCGAGCCGCAACATCTTGCCGGCCCCCATGTCGACGAACACCGGGGCGTCCCCGGGGAACTCAGTGAGGATCGACCGAAGGCGCTCAATGGTGTCTTCGTCGAGGGCGGTGGCAGCCATCTTCATGGTGACCATGCGCGGACCTGCACCGAGGTTGTCGAGAACCTCGAGTTTCTGGGCCATCACACCCACGCGGGCGTCGTCGCGTCGGTCGAGTCGTCCTCGCACGGCCACAATGGCGTCTTCTTTCAGAATGTGCCCGACCTCGGCCAAGGTCTTCGGGAACACGGTGACTTCGATGCTGGATTCGAGGTCCTCCAGCAGGAAGACGGCCATCTGGTCGCCACGCTTGGTGTACTTGCGCGCCAGATTGGTGATGACGCCACCCACGACAACAAAGCTTCCGTCGTCGCGTTCGCGCGCCTCACCGATTCCGCAGTCGACTCGGCGTCGCAGCGAGTACTCGATTCCCATCAAGGGGTGGTCCGAGATGTACAGACCGAGCATTTCTTTTTCGTTGCGCAACTGATCTGTCTTGTCGAACTGCAATGCCGGAATCTCGACGCGATCAGTAAAGCCGTTGTCGGCTGCCATTTCGTCGCCGAAGAGACTCATGATCCCCTTGTCGCGCTCGCGCCGACGCTCGACAGTGACGTCGATGATCTGTTCGAACACCATGAGCAGACCCCGACGCGGATGCCCGAGCGTGTCGAAGGCTCCGGCCTTGATGAGGGACTCGACGGTTCGTTTGTTCAGCACTTGCTCGGGTGCCCGTTCGACGAAGTCATGAAAAGACTCGTAGGGACCGTTGGCGTCGCGTTCGGTCAGCATGAGCTGCACGAGTCCATCGCCGACGTTGCGGATTGCGGACAGGCCGAAACTGACGGCGCGCTCTCCCTGGGCCGTGAGGGCGATGAAGTCCGAGCGGGACAGGTTGATGTCGGGCGTACGCACCTGGATACCGCTGGTTCGAGCATCGGAGAGGTAGACGGCGCCTTTGTCGAAGTTGCCCTTGACGCTGCTGAGCAGACATGCCACGTACTCCACCGGATAGTGCGCCTTCAGATAGGCGGTTTGGTACGCAATCAATCCGTATCCGTACGCGTGGCTCTTGTTGAAGGCGTAGTCGGCGAACTTTTCGATGACGTTGAAGAGTTGATTGCCGAGTTGCGAACCGTAACCCGCAGCTTCACAACCGCTCTCGAAACGATCTCGTTCTTTGGCCATCAACTCGGGAATCTTCTTGCCACAGGCCTTGCGCAGGTTGTCGGCCTCGGCAAGTGAGTAGCCGGCGAACTTCTGGGCAACACGCATGACGCTCTCTTGGTACACCATGAGCCCATAAGTGTCGGCGAGGAGGTCTTCGGCGTCGGGGTGGAAGAAGTCGGGTTTTTTGCGATCGTTCTTGTAGTCGGCGTAGTCGTAGTGCATGTTTGCACTCATCGGACCCGGTCGGTAGAGAGCCACCACGGCGGCGACGTCGTCGAAACAGTTGGGCGTCAGAGACTGCAGCAGAGCACGCATCGGCGGACTCTCCAACTGAAAGACGCCGATGGTGTCGCCACGCGACAGAAGAGCGAACGTCTTTTCGTCGTCGAGAGAGACGGTGTCGATGTCGAAGTCGGGGTTCACGCTCTCGCGCACCATCTGCACCGTGTCGGTGATGACGTCGAGGTTGCGCAAGCCGAGGAAGTCCATCTTGAGCAGGCCGAGATCCTCGACCCCGTGCATTTCGTACTGCGTGACGATGGGTGCAGCCGCAGGATCCTGACCGGGCTCGGGTTTGCGCTGAATCGGGAGATAATCGGTGAGTTGATCGCGGGTGATCACCACCGCCGCGGCGTGAATACCATCGGAACGCTTGAGGCCCTCGAGACCCATTGCCACTTCGACAACGCGCTTGATGTCGGGATCGGCGTTGACCATCTCGCGCAACTCGGAGGCAGCCCGGTATCCGTCTCGGTGCTTAGGCACTTCCTCGAAGCAGTATTTGAGAGGAGTGTCGCGCCCCATGACCAAGGGCGGCATTGCCTTGGCGATCTTGTCGCCCATGCTGTACGGATAACCGAGCACGCGCGCCGCATCGCGCACCGCGTTGCGGGCCTTGATGGTGCCGAACGTGATGATCTGGGCAACGTGATCGCGCCCGTAACGCTCGGCCGCGTAACGGATCATTTCGTCGCGGTAGCGGGAGTCGAAGTCCATGTCGATGTCGGGCATGGAGACACGACTGGGGTTGAGGAACCGCTCGAAGAGGAGGTCGTACTTGATGGGGTCGAGGTCGGTGATGCGCAGGCAGTACGCCACGGCGCATCCTGCGGCGGAACCACGACCGGGGCCAACGCGAATGTCGTTGTCGCGAGCGTGCTTGATGAGATCCCAAACGATGAGGAAGTACGAAGCGAAGCCCATGTCGTCGATGACCTTGAGCTCGTATGAGAGTCGTTCGATGACGTCGCTGGCGAGCTGCCCTCCCCAACGCATCTTGGCGCCCTCCATCGTGAGGTGTTTGAGGTAGTCGATGTCGGAGTCGAATCCCTGCGGCACGGGAAAGTTGGGAAGGTGGACCTTGCCGAAATCAATGTCGACATTGGCCCGCTCTGCGATCCACAAGGTGCTGTCACATGATTCGGGCACCTCGCGAAAGAGGTGGCGCATCTCGGCCGCCGACTTGAGATAGTGCTCTTCGCCTTCGAACTTGAAGCGTTTGGGATCCGACAGCATGGAACCCGTTTGCACGCACAGAAGCGCATCGTGTGCGGTGTGGTCATGACGGTGGGTGTAGTGCGAGTCGTTGGTGGCAATGAGGGGCGCACCGATCTTCTTGGCGATCTCGATGAGTTGCGGGTTGGTCTCGATCTGTGCGGGGATTCCGTGGTCTTGGATTTCGACGAACAGATTGTCTTTGCCGAAGATTTCTTGGAGTCGTCCGGCCTTTTCAAGGGCGCCCTTGGTGTCACCGCGCAGAAGAGACTGAAGCACGTGACCGCCGAGGCAGCCCGTGGAGCAGATGAGGCCTTCGCTGTACTTCTGCAACAACTCCCAGTCGAGGCGCGGCTTGTAGTAGTACCCCTCGAGAAAAGCGAGGCTGGAAAGCTGGATGAGATTGCGGTAGCCCGTGTTGTTCTCGGCAAGCAATGTGAGGTGGTAGTACAACTTGCTTCCGGATTCGGTGTCGCCACCGGTGTCGTCGATGCGACCACGGCGTGCTGGGCGTTCGTGTCGGGATTCGTGGGCCATGTAGGCCTCGGTCCCGATGATGGGCTTGACCCCCTGCTGCTTGCACTCTCGATAGAAGTCAAGGACCCCGTACATGTTGCCGTGATCGGTGATTCCCAGTGCTGGCTGACCGTCGGCGGCGGCTGCGGCCACCAACTCGTCGAGCCGCGAGGCACCATCGAGCATGGAGAACTCGGTGTGAACGTGGAGGTGCGTGAATGATCGGGTCATGGCTGGAAGAGCGACCCACGGAGAAAGCGCAGATCAGACACTTGAAAATACCAAAAGGGTGTCACCCCTAGAGATATTGCCCGTTGCCCGATGTGGGCGCCCCTTGGGGCATTCCATTCGGTAGTTGACGCATCTGTTCGAGTTGCTGGCGAGCGGCGATTTGCTGGGCGAACAGTGTGGCCTGGATGCCGTGGAAGAGACCCTCGAGCCATCCCACGAGCTGCGCCTTGGCCACACGCAACTCTGCTTCGGAAGGAATGGTTCCCTCGTTGAACGGCAGAGCGAGCATCTTCAACTCGTGCTGCAGATCAGGCGACAACGCGTCGGACAGTTCCACAATGGAGCGTTCGTAGATTTCGGCGAGCCTCTCGCGACTCGGTTCGTCGAGCGTGGTGGCGTGCGCCTCGTCGAGCAACTGCTTGACCATCGAACCGATGCGCATCACCTTGGCGGGTTCGGTGATGGTTTCTTGTTCGGGAACATCGACCATCTGGGTGTCGACGAGAGTGGGCTGATCGGGCTGCACAGTCTGCTCGTTGGGAAACTCGCTCATGATGATGTCACTGTACAGCGACATCCGCTTCACACAGAATGAACCAGCAACGGCACGTGGACTTCTTCGGCGGTCATGCTTCCGTGACGGCATTGCAGGACAAACGAACCCGAATCGGCCGGATCCTCGAATGTCACATCGAGAAAAGGGACCAACGCCACATCGCCGAGCCGACGCAGGGCCGCGGGACGCACTACCGGGCCGAACCAACCCTCGTCCACGATCTGGTCGCGCGACATGACCCATGCACAATGACCGTGTGCCGCCTGACACGACTCCAGAAGATCATTCTCGGCCCCGCGCCGAGCGTGCAGCCATCTGAATCGACCTTCGCCCGACTGCGCTCTGACAAAGTCCATGATGCCGGCAGGTTGTCGGATGGAGTTCTCGCCCACCTGCACCTGCCCGTGGTCGGCGGTGACGTACAAAGTCGTACCTGGTGGCAGGTGTTCGATGACCCGAGCCACCAAGGCGTCGGCAGCCGCCACTTCGGCATCGTAGAACTCGCCGAATCCACGCTCGTGAGCGATCTTGTCGATGCCGTCGTAGTAGGCGTAGACGAACTTCTCACCGGCGGCCAGCAGTTGCCCGATGATCACCGGAATACTGGAGGCCATGCGCCATCCCTGATGGTCGGCTCCGCGCAGGTGGGCCTCGGTGAACCCACTGTCGGAAAGTTCTGCTTTCGACACGACCGGCACCCGACTTCCGAGGAACGGCGCGAAAGGCTGCACATCGCGCGGAGGATGAGTGCGGCGCAGGTCGCCACGCTCGTCGCCCCAGCGCAAGGTGTTCATCACACTTGTTCCCATGTGCATCCGGTAACCGACGATGCCGTGCTCCCCCGGCGCCAGGCCCGTGGCCAACGACGTGAGCGCGGTGGCCGTGGTGGTGGGCGCAATGCTGGTGATACGACGCTCGGCCATTGCCGTCAGTGTCGGGGCGAGCGCACCACGAGCCTTCAGCTGGTGCCAGCCGAGTCCGTCGATCACCAACAGCACCTTGCGCGGAAGGGACGAATCGTGGGCCGGCATCCACTCAGGCAGGGGCGACGCCGTTCCGCTGGTTTTCGGGGCAAGAAGGTACGGCATGAGATCACTGAGTGCTCCCGCGCCGTAGGCGGGAATCACCGGCTGAGGCACCGTTTCACCGAGTGGGGCCCGCATCGTCACGTCGGCAGTGAATCACGTCGGTCAGTACGAACGCAACATGACTCTGGGAACCTGATCCAGGTCCTACGATGGTCCCGTGCGCGTATCAACTCGTGGCGACTACGCATGTCGAGCCCTCCTGTCCTTGGCACTCCATGCCGAGACGTCGGGGCCCACTTCGGTGCGTGACATCGCCGAACGCACGGGCCTGCCTCA
This sequence comes from Ilumatobacteraceae bacterium, assembly GCA_044376595.1. Taxonomy (GTDB): domain Bacteria; phylum Actinomycetota; class Acidimicrobiia; order Acidimicrobiales; family Ilumatobacteraceae; genus F1-20-MAGs119. Next base: position 7,006 of record JBILKS010000019.1, read on the forward strand.
GCCCTACCTCGAGCAAATTCTTCTTGCACTGAAAGGTGCCGGCCTGGTGAAGTCGAAGCGCGGTGTTGGCGGTGGCTACGTCCTTGCCCGTCTGCCCGAGGAGATCAAACTCTCCGAAATCATTTCCGCGGTCGACGGACCCATCACCGTTGGCGATTTCGGCCAGCCCCACCAAGACGGAGCCTGCAGCCACGAGGGGCAGTGCGTGTTGTTGGCCATCTGGGACGAAGCGGGACAACACATGCGTCACCATCTCGAGCAGTACACCTTGGCCGGAATCGCCGCAGCTGCCCGCGGCGATGCGCCATGGCCCGAAATCAGCCACCCGCACCACTGAACCGCGACAGCAGTTCGGTGAAGTCCGCCGGAAGCGGCGCTTCGAACGACATCTGCTCGCCGCCAACCGGATGCTCGAACGACAACAATGCAGCGTGCAACGCCGGACGCCGAAACGGCGCACCTGCGCGTACTCCGCCGTACATCACGTCTCCGACAACCGGATGACCAACCGCTGCGAGATGCACGCGAATCTGATGGGTCCGCCCCGTCTCCAACGTGCAGCGCACCAGCGAAGCCGAGATCGGCTCGTCGTAGGCGGCCACCACCTCGTAGTGCGTGCGGGCGAACTTGCCGTCGACACGAACGGCCATCTTCATGATGTCTCTCACGTCACGTCCGATCGACGCGTCGATCACGCCGGCCGGAGCATCGAAATGCCCCACGGCGACGGCCATGTACTCGCGATGCACGAGACGCTGCGACAAAGCGTCGACCAAACCTTCGTAGGCCTCGTTCGTCCGGGCAACCACCATGAGCCCTGTGGTTCCGATGTCGAGTCGATGCACGATGCCCGGCCTCATCAGTTGTCCAACCGAGGCAATTTCGGGATACAGCGCAAGAAGCCCGTTGACGAGCGTGCCCGTGGGATTCCCCGCGCCGGGATGAACCACGACTCCAGCGGCCTTGTTGACCACCACCACATGTTCGTCGGCGAACACCACCTCCACCGCAACGCTCGAATCAGGTTGCGGCAGCTCCTTCTCCGGCACCATCGTGGGGTCGATCGACAATTCTTGGCCCTCTTCGAGACGAACCTTTCCGGATGTCGCAAGTGAACCGTCGACGGAAACTCCACCGGCGGCAATCAGTGCAGACGACTGCGCCCTGCTGATGTCGGCCAGGAGCGCGACCACCCGATCCACGCGATCACCGGCCAGCGCAGCGGGAATGATTTCTTCAATCAGCATGCTCACTCGTTCCGTTCGTTTCCATTTCGGTGTCCGACTGCTTCTCCGGCATCAGAGAAGAAACGACGAGCGCCGCCGCCCCGCACACGATTCCCATGTCGGCCACGTTGAAAATGGGCCACCACTGAAGATCGATGAAGTCGACAACCGCGCCGTGGAACCATGCTTCACCGCGAAACAGACGATCGACGATGTTTCCTGCCGCACCGCCTGCAACCAAACCCACGGCAACGCTGCCCGGGAGACTTTCGCGACGCAATCCGATCAGCAGATAGGCAACCACAACCAATCCAACAACGCCGATGATCGGACCAATGCCTTCACCCTGTGAAAACGCCATTCCCGTGTTGAATCCGAGGTTGAACTGCAGAGAGCCAACGACATGGATGATGCGGTCGTTGTCGAGAGCGTTCAACGCCCAGTGCTTGGAAAGCTGGTCGGCAACCACCACGAGCAGTGCCGTGATCGCGCTGACCCTACGCGGAGAGGTCACCGTCTGCCGAAGGCCCCGACGCGCTCTTCCACCAACTCCGTGGTCCACGGAATCGCCTTCAGGCGCTCGCGGGGAATCGGCTTACCCGAGCGCTCGGAGTACCCGTAGTCACCCACCTTCAAACGCTCGAGAGCTTTGTCGATCTCTTCCACCGTTTGTCGGGCCGATGCCGACAGAGTGAGGTCGCGCTCGCGCTCGACCACCATGGTGTCGCCTTCACCACCCTCATCGTCGAACTGCACATCGCCCATTTCAGCATCGGCGATCAACGAGTTTGCTTCGTCTTCGAGGCGCACAGCTTGGCCCACCAGCTTGACGCGCTCGGACATCAGCAGGTCACGCTGCGAGAAGAGGAACTTCAGATCGAATTCCTTGCTGGATGTGATGCCATCTTGCGACGGACCCTTGATGATCGGCGGCTTCTCGAGGGCCTTTGCCTTCTTCTCGGCAGCCTTGCGGTCTGCCTCAGCCTTCTTCTCAGCCTCTTTTGCCAACCGAGCGGCTTCGCGCTCGGCAGCCTTGCGGTCTGCCTCAGCCTTCTTCTCAGCCTCTTTTGCCAACCGAGCGGCTTCGCGCTCGGCAGCCTTCTGCTTGGCCACTGCCGCG
>JBILKS010000254.1:0-2876 GCA_044376595.1 Ilumatobacteraceae bacterium
TCCAACGCTGGCGTCGATAGTCGCTCGACATCACAGCGCCGACACCCAACAACGTCACCAGAATTCCGCTTCCCACCAACACGCGCATCTGCATTCCCGCCATGAACGCGACTCCGAAGATGATGGCGGCGAACACGATTGCGCTACCGAGGTCGCCCTGGAGAACACAAAGTCCGCACGCAAGGCCGAGGAACAAGGCGATTGGCACGAACGTGCGCCGCATGTCGTGGATTTCCTTGAAACGATCGGCAAGAACCTTGGCGCTGACCAGCAGAACTGCGACCTTCAGGAACTCCGAGGGCTGGAATCGGTAGACACCGTTGCCCACCCATGCGCGGGCTCCGTTCGCCGAGGATCCCCAGCCGGGAACGAAAGGCAACAACATGAGCGTGACACCGAAGCCGAAGATGACAGGTGCCCACTTCTTCCACACGAGGTAGGGCGTGCGATACGTGAAGAACATTGCGGCGGCACCGAAGGTGGCCCAGAACAACTGCCGGTTGAACATGCGTAGCGGCGACTGGCCGGCATGCAACATGGAAACCGACGACGACGACAGCACCATCACCAAACCGAACATGACGAGAAGAATCGTGAGAGCAAGGATTCCGTAGAAGGCGACCGTTGGTGTTGAAGATGTCAGGCGTCGTCGACTCGCGATACCCGTGCGCTCGAGGGTTGCCCGGCGACGCTCGGCAACGCTCAGCGACGAGACGGGTCGGACGATGGGTGCCGTGGTGCTCATTGGGCGTCCTTTCGGGTGATCTTGTTCGTTGTGTTGTTGCTCGTTGACGATTCGTCCGGGATGTTCAGCAACGTGCGAACCCGTGCGGCGAAATCACGACCGCGTTCTTCGTAGTTGCGGTACCAGTCAAAGCTCGTACAAGCCGGCGAGAGCAGCACCACATCACCGTGCGACGCAAAGTCCCGAGCGATCTCAACTGCTTGCTGCATGCCTCCGGCAACCTTGGTGGGATGAGTCGAAGCGAAGAGATCAGCGATTTCTTGGCCGCTCTCCCCGATTCCCACGACAGCTTTCACGTTGTCGCGGTGAGCCAGGAGTTGACTGAAGTCCAGCCCCTTGTTGCGGCCACCTGCGATGTAGACGATCGACGCGAAAGACCGAAGCGCAGTTCCGGCTGCATGGGGTGACGTTGCCTTTGAGTCGTCGTACCAGCGAATGCCATCGACGTCGGCAACCAACTCGATGCGGTGATGCGACGGCAGGAACGTAGACAACGCATCGGCAACGCCACTGGCCGATGCCACACCGGTCTCGAGCACTGCGGCACTCGCAGCCAGTGCGTTCGAAATGTCGTGCGGCAACGAGCGTCGCATCCCAGACACCAATGCCAACGGCCCTGACGGTCCGACGAGTTCGTTGCCCGCAAGTCGATAGTCGTCGCCCGAAGCCCCACCGAATGTCACCGTTCGCGCCGCACTCGAGCGCGCGCGACCGAGAATCATGGGATCCGACGACGGCGCCACCGCAACGTCGTCACCTGTCGATGCCGCCCAGATGCGGGCCTTCGCTTCGGTGTAGGACTCGAGGTCGTGGTGCCAATCCAGGTGATCGGGTGCCAGATTCAGCCACACCCCCGCCTCGGCGCGGAAATCCCGTGTGAGCCTGAGACGAAAACTCGAGCACTCCACCACGAACACCTCAGCATCACTGTCGAGCGCAGCGACAAGAGGCGTCTCTGTGTTGCCGACAGCCGCCACGCGACGCCCAGAAGCGCGAATCATCGCTGCGGCAAGCAACGTTGTGGTGGTCTTGCCATCGGTGCCGGTGATCCCGATCATCTTGCGCGGGCCACCCTCTCGCTCTTGTTCCCAGCGATAGGCCAGTTCGATTTCGCTCAGCATCTCCCTCTGAGCATCGTGCGACACCGCAAACAACGGATGTGCCTCGGGAATACCCGGTGCCGGCAGCACCACGTCGACCGAACGCACCAGCCCGGACAACGTGCCGAGATCCGGTGCAATGCACAACTGCGCACCCAACTCACCAGCCAGGGCCTCGTGATCCGGCCTCATCGTGTCGTCGACCAATACCGGCTCGATGCCGCGGGCCGCGAGTGCTCTCGCGACTGCGGTGCCTGCGATACCCAGACCGAACACGAGGGCACGGGACATTGCCGGGGCTTCCATCAACGCACCTGCCGAGTGAAGTCGCCGATGAACACAGCGAGCGCAGTGGCAACACAGATGCCCTGGATGATCCAGAAGCGAATGATCACGCTGGTCTCGGGCCAACCGACGAGTTCGAAATGGTGGTGAATCGGCGACATCCGCAGGAGGCGCTTCTTGCGGCCGGACGCCTTGAAGACGCCCATCTGAACAGCTACAGATCCGGCTTCGAATACGTTGATTCCGCAGATGAGAATGAGCAGGAGATGGGTGTTGGTGGTGACAGCCAGAAGACCCAGCGCGGCGCCGATACCAAGCGCTCCGACGTCGCCCATGAAGATCTTCGCGGGAGCGGCATTCCACCAGAGAAAGCCGCCACACGCACCGGCGAATGCGGCGGAGAGCACCGCAAGGTCAAGTGGATTGACCATTCCGTACACGTCGGGATTACGAAACGCCCAGTAGGCGATCACTGTGTAGGCAATGAAGGAGAGCAACGCCGAACCACCGGCCAAGCCATCGAGCCCGTCGGTGACGTTCACCGCATTTGTGGCGCTCCACACCATGATCGCGCCCCAGATCACCCACACCGGCCACGGCAACTCCCAGCCGGGGTTGTCGACTCGCGTGATGGAGAACGTCTCGCTCACACCGGTTCCCGCAGCCAGCCACCACATGAAGAGAATCGTGAGACCGAAGGTGAGGTAGCCCTTCTTCTTCCAGAAGATGCCTCGATTGTGCGCCTT
>JBILKS010000020.1:0-9340 GCA_044376595.1 Ilumatobacteraceae bacterium
TCCGTCGCGAATCTGGTCTCGCTCTACGGCGAAGACGAAGCGAAGCAACGCACGTTGCGTGCCATCGAAAATGCAACTCTCGCGCTGTTGCGCGAGATGTGAATCAGCCCGGGAGGGTTGTTGCTGGTGCGGTTGTGGTGACCGCCACTGCAGGCGCACCCGGCAACGGCAGACCGGCACGATCTGTGCCCAGCAACACCATCACACTTGCCTCACCCAAACTGCCCGTTTCACTGGGGATCGGGTCGGGCATCGGTCCGGTCTCCACACCACCCAGAGCAGCGGCAACTGAGGCCGCAGCGGCTTCGTAACCAGCTACGTAGTAGACCTTGGTGACGGTCTGCTTGGGCGTGGCATCGCTCTTGGTGAGCGGTGGCTGAACGATGAAGCCGGCACCCTGGAGTGCAACCGTCATGTCGCCGGCGGCGCCGGACACGCCGGCTGCGTTGACAACCTGCACCTTGAAACCAGTGGTGGCGCCGGGAAGTGTGGTGGCGACGGCTCCCGGAATCGTTGTCTCGCCGGCAATCGTGGTCTCGGTGGTCGCGTCACCGGAGCTGGTGCCGCCGTTGTCATCGTTGATGTCGCGCAGGATGAAGAAACCCAGCACGACAGCGACAACCGCCACGGCGATGCTGACTGTCGAGTTGATGTTTTGGACTCCGCCGGGGCCACCCGGCGCTCTGCGCGGGCCTGCTGGACGACTCATGACAACCTCCGATTGGGTGTGGCGGTTCATTGCCCACCGTAGTGTGAAAAATGGAGCCGAGTGTGGGATTTGAACCCACGACCTACCGCTTACAAGGCGGTTGCTCTGCCACTGAGCTAACCCGGCGGGAAGCCCCCATCCTGATGAATAGGGCCGTATGAATGGTGGGGAGTCTATGGCGAAGGTGCCATTTAGCGCCCTTGGCGGGCTCGCAACACCTCGTATGTGGCCAAGGCGCCCGCTGCCGACACGTTGAGAGACGACAATTGCCCTTCCATCGGTATCGATACGACGGCATCACAGCGCTCGCGCACCAGGCGCGAAATGCCCTTCCCCTCGGCGCCCAACACCAGACACACGGGATCGGTGGCGAAACTGCCGATGTCGAACAACGAACGATCGGCGTCGTCGTCGAGGCCAACCGTCCACACTCCAGCCTTCTTCATGGCCGCCATTGCATTGGGAAGTCCTCCGACCACAGCAATGTTGATGTGCTCGATGGCGCCTGCGGCGGCCTTGGCCGCCGTGGGCGTGACGTGCACCGAGCGGTGCTTCGGAAGAATCACTCCGGTGACGCCGGCGCCGTCGCAACAACGCAACAACGCGCCCAGGTTGCCCGGATCGGTGACACCGTCGAGCGCCACGAGGAACGGCTTCACACCGTTCTTGGTCTTCAGCAGTTCTTCGAAGTCGCTCTCCGGCAGCGCGTTGGCGAATGCGATGACACCTTGGGGTGCCTCACTGCGGGCAGTTTGCTCGATGCGCTTGCGCGCCACATCGAGAACCTGCACCCGAGAATCGTTGGCCAACTCGCGAATGTCATCGATGACGTCGCTGGGGTCGATGTCAGCGGCAATCCAGATCTCTCGTGTCTTGCGTCGACCGGCGATCAACAGTTCCCGAACTGCCTGACGTCCTTCGACCTGGTCTCCACCCAGCGACTTTTCCTTGCTGCCCGATCCTGTGCGGGGAGCATCGCCGCGACCCTGACTGCCGCGACCACCAGCGCTGCGATTGCCCGCGCTACGAGCGCCAGAAGTACGACTTCCGGACGAGCGTGGTGCTGGGCGTCCACGCCCGCCACCACTGGGTTTGCCTGAACGTGCGGGGGGTCGACCACGTGGCGCCATGACTATCCAACTTCTTTCTTCGATGATTCTTCTCGCGTGATCACTGCAGAAGCGAAACACATGATTCCTTCGGCGCGGCCGATCGCACCCAATCCTTCGGCGCGACGACCCTTCACGGTCACCTGACCACCGGCAGCACGGCTGAGCGTCGACTGCATGGCGTCGCGCACGGGAGCCAACTTGGGGCGTTCACACACCACACTGCAATCCACGTTGCCCACAGACCAACCGTCGCGCACGAGCATTGCGCCAACGGCGCGAAGGATCTCTATCGAATCGGCGTTCTTCCACTGTGGATTGGTGTCGGGAAAGTGCTGGCCGATGTCGCCCAAACCTGCTGCGCCCAACAGGGCATCGGCAACGGCATGAGCAATGACATCGGCGTCACTGTGTCCAGCCAGTGCACGCTCACCCGGAAAGCGTTGGCCACCGAGAATCAACTCGCGCCCCGGTGTAGGCGCATCTTCGAATCGGTGGATATCGAAACCCTGCCCCACACGCACGATCACGAGTTGCTCATCTTTTGTCGAGCCCATGTGAGGTCATCGGGGGTGGTGACCTTGCGGTTGTCCTGTTCGCCTTCCACCACAACAACGTAGCCACCGGCGGCTTCCACCACCGCTGCATCGTCGGTTCCCTCGGCGCCGCCCGCATGCGCGGCGCGCAGCACGTTGGCAACGAAGGCCTGGGGTGTCTGCACCGCTCTCAAAGCGGCGCGATTCGGCGTGGCCACCACACGGCCCGCGTCATCGACTTCCTTGACGGTGTCGGTAACGGCAATCCCCGGAATGGCCGCATCGACTCCATTGCCCACTGCTTCGATCACACGTTCGAACAAAGACACAGTGGCAAAGGGCCGCGCAGCATCGTGGACACAGATCACGGTGGCAATCTCGGGAACGGCACCCAAGCCACGCCGCACGGATTCGCTGCGCGATTGCCCACCTTCAACCACATGTGTCACTCCGTTGGGTATGGGTGATGACACGTGACCCGCGGGGACAACCAACACCACGCCCTCGCTGACCTGTTGCGCCGATTCGATCGCCCAGGCCATCATCGGTTTTCCACCAACGTCTTGAAACTGCTTCAGACCACCGAAGCGTTGGCCGGATCCACCGGCAACAATCACAGTCCATACGGAATGTGATGGGGCGCTCATGCGGTTGAGGGTAGTACCGTGAGGCTGCTATGTCGCACGCATCAATCATCGCCGCAAGTGACTTCTTTTCGGGAGCCAGTCCTTCGATTCTCGAGGCCATCGCGGCCCACACCGAAGAGCGCACCCTCGTCCGTGGCGACGTCCTGTTCAACGAAGGCGACGAGCCTGACGCCTTGTACATCGTCCTTGCTGGCCGCATCGCCATTGCCATCGACAACAAGCCTTTCGACACTCGCGAAAGTGTGATCGCACTCATGGTCGAAGGCGACCTTTTCGGCGACTTGGCGCTGCTCGACGGTGGGGCCCGCAGCGCACTTGCCCGCGCCCTCGAACCCTCCAAAGTCCTGCGCATCCCCTACTCGGCAGTGCGCCCCCAGTTGCAGACCAACCCCGATCTCTTGTGGGGAGTCACCAAAGTGCTGGCGAAGCGCCTGCGAGCAATGGACGAAGCTCTCGCCGACAGTGTGTTCCTCGATGTCACTGGGCGCACTGCCAAGCGCCTCATCGAACTCTCCGAAGGAAAGAGCGAGTTCACGTTGCCCGTGACACAAGAAGAGCTTGCCGGAATGGTCGGAGCCTCGCGCGAGCGCGTGAACAAGGCCATCGCCAGCTTCATTCGTCTGGGATGGATCGAACAGCGTGACCGCAACTACAAGGTCATCAACCGAGTTGCGCTGGAGCAGCGCGCCAGCTGAGTTACCCCAGCAGCCAAGCTTTGGACTTGGCAAAGGCATCTGCCGCATCGCCGGCACGATGCAATGGTCGTGAAGCATCGTGTGCGAACCCGTGCTCGGCATCGGAATAGAACTCCACCCGAACTCCCACTGATCGCAACGCCTCCACATCGGGAGCGGGCGTGTAGTGGTCTTGGCCGCCGATCACCGCCAACACACGATCGGCGTGACCGGAACGCAAACAGTCGAGCGGTTCACCCTGAGTTGGACTCCGCCAACCCTCCGGCAGTGTGATCATCCCGTAAAAGCTGGCGATCCGAGCAAAGCGGTTGCTGCGTGCCGCTTTGAAGCAGTACATGCCGCCCATGCAAAATCCCATCAACACCACGCTGGATGTGCCCAACTGATCGGCCGCTTCGTGCAAGTCCCTCAAATGCACGTCGTCATCGAGCGCATGGACTGCCGCCGAACGCGGTCCGATGTCCGGCCCCAGATCCATGCCGGGGAAGGGCTCCACGGCGACCACGGGCACGGCCCACTCGCGGGCGAAGTGCGCCACCATGTCGGCGTACAACGGCCGCAATCCGAAGATGTCGGGTGCAATCACCAGTCCCACCTGCGGAGCCGCGTTACCTGCGACGCGGGCAACTTCGGCGGCCGTTCCGGAGGGCAAAGTGATGCGCATCACAAGATTCTGACACCGGTGAGTTCACCGGTGAGTCCTCCAGGGCGGATCGCGGTGAGGCCCGGAACGCACCGTGCGCGGCATGACACATGCAACGCACAACAACACATCCGGCGGCAACGCAGTGCCGCCAAGTTTTCCGGGGCTCATTCGCACCGGCAAGGCCCATGGCTTGGTGGGTCAACTCATCGCCGACTGGAACCGCGTCGCGGGACAACACCGAGCCGTCCAACGAGCCAACTCCTGGGGCCTTCCTGGCGAGCCCGTCACGCACCTGAACGAGATGGTGCTGCGCGCCGGCTTCGACGCTCCCGCCACCTGCGATGTGTCGGATCAGTACCTTGCGGCTCTCGTTCGGGTTGCCGCCACAGACCCGTTGGCTGCCCAAATCGTGATCCATCGCCTGCTTCCCCCGCTCATTGCCATCGCCAAACGCCGAGGCAAGATCGCACCCGGTGGCATCGAGGGGGCCCTCACCAACGTGATGACGCGTGCGTGGATGGTGATCTGCGCTTACCCCTCGAATCGCCGGCCACGAAAGATCGCCTCCAACATCGTCCGCGATGTGGAGTACTGGGAATACGTTGCCCCATTTCGCCGGCGCGACGCCGAACTCCAGTACTACGCACCAGATGCTCTCGCCGAAATCTCTGCCGGCCTGCGCAAAGAATCTCGCGAGGGGGTGTGTGACGATCCCGCCCGCGAGATCTTCCTCGACATGGAGGCACGTGGAGTGCCGAGGATCCGCATCGAAATTCTGCGCCTCGTGAGTGATGGCCTCAGCAGCGAAGAAATCGCTCTGCGTCTGAACATGCGGCCCCGCACGGTTCGCTGGCATCGCATCGAGGCGGTGCGAGAGGCGCGCACCTCCAACGAAGATTTCAGCGATGCCGCAGTTTCACGCGACGTTACCTATGCCGCAGTTTCACGCGACGTTACCTATGCCGCAGTTTCACGCGGCGTTACCTATGCCGCAGTTTCACGCGGCGAAGCCGAAGACTGTTGAGCACAACGAACACACTCGAGCAGGCCATGGCCAATCCCGCCCACATGGGATTCAAACGGCCACTTGCCGCCAACGGAATGGCAGCGGCGTTGTAGGCGAAGGCCCAGAACACGTTGGCGCTGATGGTGCGCAAGGTTGCCCTTGACAGAGCGATGGAATCGGCAACCAAACGCAGGTCGCCGCTCACGATGGTGAGATCACTTGCTTGCATGGCCACATCGGTGCCCGTGCCCATGGCGATGCCCACGTCGGCCTGCGCCAAGGCGGCGGCGTCGTTCACGCCATCGCCCACCATGGCCACCGCATAGCCACGATCCTGGATTTCGCGAATCACCGCAACCTTTTCTGCGGGCAACAAGCCTCCGCGGACGTGGTACTCATCGCTGTCGATGCCAATCAAGGCAGCAACTGCCTCGGCTGTGGCTTGAGTGTCGCCGGTGAGCAATACGGGGGCCATTCCCATTTCGCGCAATGTGCCGATTGCTTCACGACTCGTGGTCTTTGGTTGATCCGCCACCACGCACACCGCGCGGGCCTGGCCACCCCACGCCGCCACAACCGCCGTGTTGCCGAAGGCGCGAGCGTCGGCCATCGCCTGGCGCAACGTGGCCGGAACGAGAATCAGTTCGCCTTTCAACAACCGCTCTTGACCCACCACCACCGTGACACCGTCGACTACTCCCCGTGCACCCATGCCGGCCAGTGCGTTGAAGTTCGACACCGCAGGCAACGCACCCAGTTCATTTTGCGCCGCTCGGGCAATCGCCTTGGCGATGGGGTGCTCGCTGGCATGTTCCACTGCACCGATCAGGCGCAAGGCATCGGCACGATCCACTCCGTCGACACACACGATGTCGAGCATCTGCATCACACCCGTTGTGATGGTTCCGGTTTTGTCGAACACCACGGTGTCGATGCGACGCGTGCTCTGCAACACGTCGACGCCTTTGATCACCACACCCATTTGTGCCGCACGACCACTCCCCACCATCAACGCCGTCGGTGTGGCCAACCCGAGTGCACATGGGCAAGCAATGATCAACACCGCCACCGCGGCGGTGAATGCATTGGCTGTGTCACCGTCGACAATGAGCCAACCAAGCAAGGTGACGATCGAAATCAGCAGCACCGCAGGAACGAAGATGGCACTCACTCGATCCGCCAGTTTTTGCACAGGGGCCTTGGTGGCCTGAGCCTCGCGCACCAACTTGGCCATCTGGGCAAAGGTTGTGTCGGAGCCCACGCGCGTTGCGCGAACCACCACTCGCCCCGTCAGGTTGATGGTGGCTCCGGTGACGGCATCACCTTCGGCAACATCGCTCGGCACACTCTCGCCGGTCAGCATGGACACGTCGACACTGGAGTTGCCATCTGTCACCACGCCATCGGCGGCAAATTTTTCACCGGGCCGCACCACCATCATGTCGTCCACTGCCACGTCCTTGGCGGGAATCTCCACTTCCACACCGTTGCGCAAGATCACTGCCGAATGTGCACCCAAAGCCAGCAGCGCGCGCAGGGCATTGCCCGCACTCCGCTTGGCGCGAGCCTCGAGATAGCGGCCGGTCAAGATGAACACGGTGACCGTTGCAGCCACTTCGAAATACACGTGGTATCCATCGCCGTGATCCATGTTCAGCATCGAACCCATGGATCCCCACATGCTTGCTGCATCGCCCCACACCAATGCCCACACCGACCACGCCGTTGCGGCAATCACGCCCAACGAAATGAGTGTGTCCATGGTGGTGGTGCGGTGACGCAGATTCGCCGCAGCAGATCTGTGGAACGGCCATGCACCCCACGTCACTACCGGTGCACTCAGAACCAGCGCCCACCATTGCCAGTTCCGGAACTGCCACGACTCGATCATCGAGAACAACATCACCGGAATGGTGAGTGCGGCACTGATCAGCAAGCGATTGCGCAGACCGGCCAGATTCTCTTCGAACTCTTCTTCCGTCCCACCGATGGTGACCTCGTCGTCGCCACGCACCGACGCTCCGTACCCGGCATCTTCCACGGCTCGCACCAACTCTTCGGCCGGCAAGGTACGACTCAGATGAATCGTTGCGGTCTCGGTGGCGTAGTTCACCGATGCCTCCACACCGTCGATTTCGTTCAGGCGATCCTGGATCCGTGCGGCACACGCACCGCAGGTCATGCCGGTGACCGAAAGCTCCAACGAATCGAGGGGTTGTTCAACCGTGCTCATGTGGGAACTCCCGCCTCTGTGCCGCCGAAGTGCGGATGCCGCTTCGCCAAGAACGCCGCAATGCCTTCTTGTGCATCCGCCGTGGTGGCCGCTGCAGCCATCATGCCCACTGCATAGGAATAGGCGTCGTTCTGTGCCATGTCGATCTGCCGATAGAAGGCTTGCTTGCCCAAACCTTTGGAGAGGGCCGAACCGCGAGTTGCCCGGGCCAAAAGATCCGCCGCGGCATTGTCGAGATCTGCCGCGGGCACCACCGCATTCACGAATCCCCACTGCAAGGCAGTGTGTGCGTCCACTGCATCGCCGGTGAGAGCCATTTCGAGCGCACGCTTGCGCCCGATGTTGCGCGCTACTGCGACCAATGGCGTGTGGCAGAACAGTCCGCCCTTGCCACCCGGAATGGCGAAGCTCGCCGTGTCGGCTGCAACCGCCAAGTCGCACGTAGCCACCAACTGACATCCCGCCGCAGTCGCCAGCGCATGCACCTTCGCGAGCACCACCTGAGGAATGGCCTGGATGGTGTTCATCATGGTGGTGCAGGTGTCGAACACTTCGTAGGTGACGGCGTAGTCGGCACCGAACATGTCACCGAAGTTGTGGCCGGCCGAGAACACAGGGCCATTGGCCTGCAAGATGATTCCCGTGGCATCGCTGCGACCAACCTCGACAAATGCCGCAGTCAGCGCCTTCAACACGGGCAGAGACAATGCGTTGCGCTTGTCGGGCTGGTTCAACGTGATCGTGACGACATCGCCGTCACGCTGAGAGAGCACTTGTTCCGCCACGGCTCCATTCTGCCGTGGATCGGAGCGCGAGTGATCAACCCCTCTTCAGGTAGAAGTCTTGGTAGGCCTTCGTTCCACCATCGGCGGGCGACGACGAGATCAATGTCACCATTTGGGCGGTGTTGCCGATGCTCGGTACAGAACCCCCGGTGGGGCCGGCACCAGAGCACTTCGAGATGTCGATCACGAACGACATGGTGTTGGCCGCATTCGGTTCGGCATCACCTGCCGAGTCCACCAGCGGTGTGTGATCAAAACCGGCTTGCTCCTTCACCGACAGGTTCGACGAGAGCTCGGAATAGGCCGCTGCGCCACAGGGCTTGGCCACGCCGATGTAGAAGCCGTATCGCAGGCCTCCCATGTCGACGAACGACGCCTCGCCGGCATCCTTCACTCCTGAACGCTGCGGGCGCCAGTAGGTGAGTTTGATATACGAGGCTGATCCGTCGATGACAACCGGGTTCTGCGAAGTACCGAATGTGGAGTTCTTGTTCTTGTAGTCGATTTCCACCACACGGCTTCCCACGGTCACGCTCTTCAGTGCGGGCACCGCGGTGAAGTAGGGCGACAGCGCACCCGCCTGGGTGTAAACGATCTGTCCACCCTTCGAGAAGTTGATGTTGAACAAGCTGCCCGGTGTGACTTTGTCGCTTTCCAACTGCGGAATGAACTGACGGTTGAACCCGAGTCCGCCACTGCTTCCGTCGGTCGGTTTGGCACTGGACTTGCTGGCCCCGCCCGGCGTGGGCGGGTTTGGCGGACCTTGCGGTGTGCCGCCGCCATTTGCGGGGCCGGCTGGATTCGACGGAGTCGATGCATCGCTGTTGGGTCCAGAACCGCTGGGCAAAGACAGCGCAAAGCCGTCGGACTTCTTGTCAGCCCACTTCTCCAGGTTCGAACCGAACAACGTGGCTGGAGTGTTGCTTGCACACCAGGCCACTGCAGCTTCGCACGTCACGTGCGCGCCATCGATC
>JBILKS010000255.1:0-2845 GCA_044376595.1 Ilumatobacteraceae bacterium
CGAAACTGCCGCGGCGGTATGGCGCACGTTGCGCCGCGCCGCGCGTCAGCAGGGCATCACCGTGCTTGCCGTGTGTCATCAGTTGGAACTGGCCACCGACAGCGATCGTTTGGTGGTGGTGGAGTCGGGTGCGGTGGTGGCGAACGGCTCACCCAGCGAGCTGTCGGGTGATTCGGGCCCCTGGCGGTCGTTGCTGGATGCGCACAACCGCGTCATGGCCGGTGACACCGAAGCGATCATGCGCCTGTTGAAGGCAAATGCCCACCTTGTGCCCAAGGACGAGGACATGTTGAACGACTTGGCGCGGCGCAGTCGCATCAAGGAAGCCGAACTGGGCACTGAGGTATGTCGCCGTGGTGAGCCGATGGACGTCTTCATCCTGGTGGCGGCCGGACGTATGGAGGTATCGGACGGAAGCTCGAAGTTCGTGCTTGGTCCGGGTTCGGCTCTGGGCGGGTTTGCCGAGTTGGTGTCGGGCACCGTGGACATGGATGCAAAAATGGTCACGTCAGGGCAGTTGGTCTTGGTGCCCCGCTCGGCCATGTTGCCCAGCCTGCTCGACCTCATGGACGAAGAGCCCCAACTGGCCGCCGCCATTGCATGGCTGGCAAGGGTGGGAAGTGCAACACAGCAAGAACTGGCAGATCGCATCGGCCCCGGTGGCGACAACATGGTCGACTTGATGGTGCAGGGAAAGCGCATCAATCGCGACGACGAGGGTCGTGTCAGCATGGTCTTTGGTGCGCGACGTCGCGGCCAGATCGACCTTTCGGGTCTCATGGGTGACCAAGCCTGACTCTCCATTCACTACGCTGGTTGCAGTACACATCTCACAGGGACATTCCATGACCACAGTTATCTCGATCCACTCATTTCGTGGCGGCACAGGCAAGAGCAACACCACATCGAATCTCTCCGCACAGTTGGCGGCGGCCGGCAACCGAGTGGGTGTCATCGACACAGACATCCAGAGTCCGGGAATCCACGTCCTTTTTGGTTTTGCCGACGACCTTGAGAACACTCTCAACGACTACCTGTGGGGAAAGATCTCCATCAAGGAAGCCGCCCACGACGTGACCCATGTGGTGGCAAACCACACAACCGTGGCGTCCGGTGGTGCCTTGTATCTGGTTCCCTCCAGCATGAAGTCCAGCGACATCGCTCGCGTGCTCCGCGAGGGCTACGACGTCGGAACCTTGAACGACGGATTCCGCGATCTGGCCAAAGACCTGCAGCTTGACTATCTGTTGATCGACACGCACCCCGGTCTGAACGAAGAAACCCTGTTGTCGGTCACCATCAGCGACATCCTGTTGTTGATCCTCCGTCCCGACCGTCAGGACTTCCAGGGAACGGCAGTGACCGTCGACGTGGCACGAAAGCTGGGCGTCCCTGCCTTGTATCTGGTGGTCAACAAGGTGCCGCGCGGCGTCGATCTCGACGATTTGCGTCGCCAGATGACCGATGCCTACGCGTCAGAAACAGCGGCTTTGCTTCCTTTGGCCGAGGAAGTGGTGCAGAACGCATCGGCAGGTCTCTTCTCGCTCACCAGCCCTGATCATCCCTGGTCGGAGCAACTGCGCGAAATCGCGCGCCGGGTCAGTCAGTAGTCATGGCAGGCGATTCGCCAGCCGATGATCCGTGGGGTTTTCTCCCCAAGCGTGATGCACTGGTCCCGGAGGGTGGCCCCATAGAAAAGCGTGAGCGCGGCGAGTTGCGCGGTGAGATGGGAGGATCGTCGCTGAAGCGGCGAGCATGGCCCATTGCGCTGTGTCTCGCTCTCGTGTCCGTGGCCGGGTTCCTCACCGAGGTGGTGGCAACGAGTCATCTTCTGTCGGTGTCGGGTCCGGGTTCGCTGGCGATCGTTTTTCCACTCGGCGGCGCTGGCCTCTTGCTCCTCGGTGCGTTGCAGTTTCAGTTCGTCGATCAAAAAGAGCGACTTCCTCTTCTGCGTCTGGTGACATCGGGGTATGCGGTGGTGTACGCCATTGCCTTCGCCCTCATCGTGGCGTCGATCGCCGAAAGTGTGGCCACCGGAGCCGTCATTTTGATGGGCGACCAACTCAACTTCTTGGTGCCCTTGTTGGTGTGGAGCCTCGCGGGGGACGAGTTCAACGTGGCGGAGGGGCGAAAGATCTTCGGCTGGATCGTGTCGTGGACGTACGGCGGCCAGATTCTGGGGCTGTTGTTGTCGGTGGCTACGCCAAGTGTGCTGTCGTCGCTCGACATCGACGTGATCTGGATCCTCGTGCTCGCGCCGGTAGCAGTTTTGTTCGTTGGGCTGTGGCTGCCCGTTGCATTGAAGGACAGTGCGGCCTCCACCGGTCTGCACAGGGAAGAAAATGCTCTCGAGGCTGTGAAGAGCGCCTGGGATTTCATTCAGGGAGTGCCGGTGTGGCGTGCCTTCGTGGTGTCGTCGGTGCTCACCTTTGTCGCGGGAATGACGGCATTCCTCGCATATCTCGGCGGAGCTGAGCGATTGCTCGGCGACGACCCCGGTTCGCTTCAGGTTCACCTGGGCGGCGTCATGCTGGTGTCATTCACTCTGTGTCTGCTGCTCCAGAAGTTCGGGGCCGAAAAACTGCAGGACAAGATCGGGATACCGGGAGTCTTGCTGATCCTTCCGATTGCCACGGTTGTTGCGGGCATCGCCATTGCAGTCGGTATTGCCCTCGATTCGATTTGGGTGATTCTTTTCGGTATCTCGTTGTGGTTGGTGCCGCGCTGGAGTGTCGACGAAAACGGCAGGCGAGGGGCATTGGCCCTGGTGCCCGACGAGCGCCGGACCCGCGTGTCGTTCTTGGTGGATCTCGGGCCGATTGCGTTGGGTCTCTTGGTGGCGGCA
>JBILKS010000256.1:0-2818 GCA_044376595.1 Ilumatobacteraceae bacterium
CCACTCAACATCCCGTGCTGGCGCGACTTTCCCTTGACCCCGCGCATCCGGGATCTCACGGGTTTGCCCACCTTTGGCGACGGCGACGCCAAGGCACTGGCACTGGGCGAGGGTTGGAAGGGTGCGGCCAAAGGGCAGAGCAGTTTCCTTGCGATGGTGGTCTCCACCGGGGTGGGTGGCGGCATCGTATTGAACGGACGCCTGTTGGAAGGTGAAGCTGGCAACGCCGGCCACATTGGCCACGTCATCGTCGAACCGAGCGGCCGGCGGTGTGCGTGTGGTGCGCGAGGTTGCCTCGAAGCCGAGGCATCTGGCCCCGCCATCGAGGCCATCACTGGGCGTCCGCCCACACAACCCACGTACGAAACGATCCAACGCACCGGTCGCTTGGTGGGAAGGGGCATCGCATCGGTGTGCAATCTTCTGGACCTGAAGTTGGCCGTGGTGGGCGGCAGCGTGGCGCTGGGTTTCGGCCAGCCGTTCTTCCAGGCCGCACAGGCCACGCTCGACGATCTCTGCGGTCTCGACTTCTCGAAAGGCGCGCGAATCGTGCCGGCACGTCTGGGTGACGACGGTTCGTTGATCGGTGCCGCTGCGGTGGGTCTGCGCGGACTCAATCGTTCACGCTGAAACTGTTCAGCCACCGAATTTTCGATACACGCGTTCGACGGGCGCGCGTCCCAAGAATCGCTGCCACGACGCACCAACAGCAACCAGCACGACCCACACAATGAGCGAAAGGCCGAGCGCCGCATCGAGTCCGGTGGGAGTGACCCAGCCCCACCAGTTGACCACGAGATTGAAGATGAAGCCGTGGGCGAGGTACAGGGTGAGTGTCGTTTGTCCGGCACGAGACAACACGTCGACGATGGTGGAGCTGGGGAATCGATCCGTGATCAGGGAAATGACGGCGATCACGAGAATCGACGACACCGTGACTCCGGCGGTGGCCAGCACACCGCGTTCGAAAGGATCGGTACTGGTGAGTGTCCGCCACAGTCCTTCCGTGTTGTCGTGGACGGCGTTGGAAATGCCGTAGATCACCAGCAAAGCAACGGCGCACGGCACGATCAACTTGGTGCGCGCAGCGCGGAACTGGACATACGACTTTCCGATGATCAGACCAACGCAGAAAAAGGCAAACCAGGGAAACACCGGGTGCGTGTAGTCGATGAACGTGCGCAACAGCAGATTGCGCGGCGTGTTCGGCTCGAGCGGATTCATCCAGCTGGTGAAATTCCCGTTTTCTTCGTGGACGAAGCGCCACCACGCGACACCCGCTGCGATCAGCGTGCACCCGCTCGCGAGAATGGCGATGTTGCGCCGACTCCAACGGAAGATGAACGCGGCGAAGACGAAGTAGACGCCGTAGTAGGGGAGGATGGTCCCACGCCACACCCATTCGAACATGGCACCGATGGTGAAGAGAAACGTGCCACGACGAATCAGCACCCAACGATCGAAGTCGCGTGAGGTGAGAAATGCACAACTGATACCGGCCACCATCACGAAGATCACGGGGCTGGGTGCAAGCACTCCGTTCCATGCATCCATGATGCGAACGAACCAGTTGTCGTGCAGAGCTCCCACGGCATTCGACCTGTTGAGATAGCCGTGGTAGTTGAGAATGATGATGCCAAGCAGTGCCACGGTGCGGATGACATCGAGCGATGGATCGCGTTCGAGACCGCTGCGGGTGAGTGCGTCGCTGCCCGTGGTGATCTTGCTCACGTCAGACCCAATTGAAGACGTCGATAGCGACCATGGTGAGCGGCCGTTGCACGTCGATCTCGTCACCCACGGCAGGACATGGTTGGTCTGCAGGAATGAACGCGAGCGAACTGTGCATGTAGGGGGATTCCAGCAACGCCATGCGCTGATTCGCGAAATGGAATGGGCTGTCACCGTTGGGCAGTGGCATGACTCCGTGCGAGCTGCCGGCGCCCACCACCACCAGTGTTCCGTTACCCGGAACCGGTGTGGCGCGGTAGCCCGCGGTGGTGCCTGCCGTGCAGGGCGTGGTTGCAAGAACCTCGGCGCGCAACGCAAAGTGCTCTTTCGTGCCGTGCCACAGCTGCGTGCCCATGCGCACCTCGACGTTGCGCGTGGGATCGTCGGTCATCAGGCCATCGGCAGTGGACGGTGCGAGGTGGCTCACCGACACCGTGACGCAACCAGGAATCAAGGAGATCCAATCGTGCAACTCGGCCAGGCGTTGCGCTTCGGTTCCTGCCGTGGGGAGATGAATGCTGCACGAGTCGACGAGGAATCCGGCGCTGCTGATGTCTTGTACCAGTGAGGGGAATGCCGACTGCGAGACACCGAAGCGGCGCATCGACGATGCCAACTTCACCGTGACCCGACCACGCCACCCGAACTGCTTCAGGATGTCGAGGTCGCGGGAACTGGCCACGGTGGGAATGGCATGAGGTGGCAGCGCGACACCCAGATCGAATGTGCCGAGCGGGCTGAGGATCTGCACCGGATGCGTGGAGGAGACGTCGACCAGTTCGTGGGCGGTGCCCACGGCGACCTTCCGTTCGGGCCCGAAGATGTCGTCGACCAGGCCCATGAGAGTGGGCCGACCCAGCCCATATCCGTTGCCCTTGACCACCGGAACCACATGCTCGCTGGTGGCGGCAATGGCCCGCAGATGTGCCAGATAGGCATCGCGCTGAATGCTGAGCCGTAGGGACATGGCCCCAACCGTATCGCCGACCTAATCCTGAGTTGTTTGGTCGGGTTTCGGGGCCTAGGGTTGAGGGCATGTCGTTCTTCTCGTTTCCCCACCCAGTGAATGAGACATCGGCCCGTGTGG
>JBILKS010000257.1:0-2796 GCA_044376595.1 Ilumatobacteraceae bacterium
CGCCTCTCTGCCCGAAGCCCAACGGCCCATCGCCGAACGCGTTTTGCAGGGCGGTATTCCCGCAGTGCGCACAGCCGTTGCCGAACAGAACAAGGTTCTCGCTGCCGAAGGCAAGGAAGTGATCCCCGCCGACGGTTTGGTCAGCATGGCCGAGAATCTGTTGCCGAAGTTGCGCGTGGCGGAATGGCTTGATCGGGCCGACGCAGCTGTTGCCGACATCGAGCACCTGGATCTGCGCGACCTTCGTTCCGTCGTCACGTCGGGCGATGATCCCGCCATCGCACGCGACGAGTCCACACGCGCCATCGCAGTTCGTCTGAAGGCGGGCCTTGCGGCGCGCCAAGAAGCCGACATGCTCGACTGGCTCACCGACATCGATGCGGCCATTGGCGTGGGACGTACCGTTCGCGCACTCAAGCTTTCGTCGCAGCCACCCAAGGCTGGCTCGCCGTTTCCGGCCGAACTTGCCGGCCGTTTGGCCCAAGCCGCTTCCGCGGCACTCGAGGCCGATGCTCCTGCCGATCGTTGGATTGCGCTGCTCGAGGCTGCAGCTTTCAGTCCGGTGCGTACGCAACTCTCCGCACCTGCCGTTCCGGCCGCGGTGACGCCCGAACTGACGGCCACGGTCACCCGCCTGGCACCTGCGCTGCCCAAGATCGCAGCGTTGTTCCAGATCGCGGTTGCACCCGGTGCGGCCATGCCGCGTCCGTTGCGCCCCACGCGCCCCGTCGAGAAAAAGAAGCCCGCTTTCGCCAAGAAGCGCGAAGCGAGTGCGACTCCGGCCGAGCAGAGCGAATAAAGTCTCGGCATGTCCGAGATTGTCCAGTATGAAAAGCGTGGCCGCATTGGCATCATCACGCTGAACCGCCCCGAAGCCCGTAATGCCGTCAACGGTGACGTTGCCGCCGGAGTCGAAGCTGCCATCGATCAGATGGAAGCCGACGACGAAGTGTGGGTCGGGATTCTCACTGCCAACACTGCGGGTCAGGAAAAGCCGGTCTTCTGTGCTGGAGCAGACCTGAAAGCCATCAACTCGGGAAATGCCGCTGCACTCAATACCAAGAAGGGCGGTTTTGCCGGTTTCGCCTATCGGGACCGTCGCAAGCCGGTGATCGTGGCCGTTGATGGTTTGGCAACGGCCGGCGGCTGCGAGATCGTTCTCGCCTGCGACCTCGTGGTTGCAAGCCATCGATCGTCGTTCGGTTTGGCGGAGGTGAAGCGCAACCTCATTGCCGGAGCAGGTGGGTTGTTCCGCTTGCCGCGCGCCATCGGACGTAGTGCCGCAATGGAGATCATTCTCACCGGCGAACCACTCCCCGCCCAGCGGGCCTATGAACTGGGTCTCGTGAACCACGTGGTGGCGCCCGGCGAGGTCATGTCCACCGCATTGGCTTTGGCCGACAAGATCTGCGCCGCGGCACCGTTGGCCGTATGGGCGAGTCGCAAAGTGGTGTTGGCCGCCGCGTACGAAGACGACGACACGCTGAAGAAACTCACCAACGACGAGTTTGGCGGCATCATGGCATCCGAGGACACCAAAGAAGGCCTCACCGCATTCATCGAGAAGCGTGCACCCAACTGGAAGGCGCGTTAACCAGCCACCAGGATCTGGGCCGGCATGCCGGCTTGTTCGAAAAGATTCTTTGTCTGACGGTCTCCGGGAAGAGCCAAGGCAAGAAGCCGATCATCTTGGGCTGCTTGTCGGCCCGCCAACACGATGCTGCGGCCGATGCCGATTCCGCGAAATGCCGGAGCCACGTAGACGCTGTGCAAAAGGGCGTGCTCACGCGTCCGCACGATCATTCCCATGCCCACAGCACTTTCGTTCAGGGATGCAATGAGACCGATCTGGTGTGAATCTGTGCTCTGCAAAGTCACTTCTACGATCCATCGGTAGGCGTCGAGGCCACGCACCTCTGTCTCGTCAGGTGCCGCGAGGTCATGCCCGGCCAGTGAGCGCAACGCGACCAGAGCGGAGTCAGACTCATCGGTCTCGCGCACGGTGGCCTTCAGGCCTCGGGCGAGATCGAGGGCAATCATGCCGAGATGAGTCGCTGTGCGGCCTCGATCACAAGGCGCCGACGCCGATGGTTCATTTCGTAGTCGAAGATTCGTTGGGCGGTGGCGGCGTCGACCGTTGTGAGCAGATCCACCACTTGCGCTGAGGTCAACAGTTCGTACCCTTCGACCGGGAGACTGCTGGGGCCGGGAGCGGCCGACTGGTGAGTCTCTGGGACGCTCACCTGCTCCGCGGGTGCGGGAGACGTGGCTTTGCCACCGGTGGGCACAGTGGCTTTGCCACCAGTGGGCACAGTGGCGTTGCCACTGGAGAGCTTGGTGGTGAGGGCCGAGAGGCCCGACGAGACGACGAACTCACCCACAGCGCGAGAGGCACGCAACTTGTCCAGTTGCCTCAGGCCCTCCCGAGCGCACGTGTGGGCCACGGAAGCAACCGTGGTGCCGACAATGTCGCCAGCAGTCTTGAGTGGTGACACCAACTTTGGTGGCATCACGACGCAGCGAAGATGGGGCACGCGTCATCTCCAACGGGACAGTTCGGCGCGGAGCGGCGTACGAGGAGGAAGCACGATTGGCACAGTTCCTCGTCTGCTCTCCTGGGTTGGAGAGCATCGCCATCTGGGGCGCGCTCGTCGACTTCTTGATCTTCTTCGTCCTCGGCCGGTGCGTCATCGGCGGCAACCAAACGATCCTTCAAGATCGTGTCGAGGTCAGCTTCGACGTCGTCAGGAGTGGTGAGATCGTCGTCGTCCTCGTCTTCGGACGCCTTGCGGCGAG
>JBILKS010000258.1:0-2794 GCA_044376595.1 Ilumatobacteraceae bacterium
CGAACCCACTTACCGTCACGAAGCCCACTGGGACTGCTCGCCGGCACGGACATAGGCAATGGTCGGCTCGCTGTCGGCGGGTCCGAAGCCAACGACACATGTCACCGGGGCGGCAACGGACACTGCGTCACAGGCTTCGGGGTGGTCTTGCACCAACAAGGGCTCGGCGACCAAGCCATCGGCCAGCATCCGCCATCCGTCGGCGGCGCCGGAGGCAAGTTCGACACCCACCATGGTCACCCTGACCAACGTGGCTTCGGCCGAGTCCGCGATGTCGACAACCGAGACCGTCATGTCCCCCAGAGTGGCCGTCTCGCCCAGGGCCATGACCTCGACGGTGGTCTCTTTGTCGGATACCTGAATCAACTTGACGCCACCGGCGATCAAGATGGCCAGGCCGCACACAAGAGCGGTGAGAATGAGTTTGCGGGTACTCATGGCTGGTCATCAGCCTACGGGGAGAAGCGTCACAGAATCGTCAGACATCCCGTCAGACAACACCACGGTGAGGGCCACTCGCCGATTCGCCCATAACCTGCGCACATGCGCGTAGGTATCACCGGAGCATCCGGGCTCATCGGAACAGCACTCGTCTCCCATCTCAAAGGCAACGGCCACGACACCGTCACGTTCGTTCGTCGGACCGCAACTTCGTCATCGGAGATTTCCTGGGATCCGGCAAACGGCACACTCGACGCCAAGGCCCTCGAGGGCCTCGACGCCGTCGTCCACCTCGCGGGTGCGGGCATCGGAGACAAGCGGTGGAGTACTGCGTACAAGCAGGAAATCCTCGATAGCCGCACGAAGAGCACGTCACTGCTCGCATCGCGCATGGCAAGTCTCGACAAGAAGCCGGGAGTTTTTCTCTCCGGCTCGGCAATCGGCATCTACGGCGCGCGCGGCGACGAAGAACTGAACGAGACCTCCTCCCACGGTTCGAGTTTCCTCGCCAGCGTGTGCGAAGAATGGGAATCGGCCACGCACGAAGCACAATCGGCCGGCGTTCGCACGGTGCATCTGCGCACGGGCATCGTTCTCAGCCCGAAAGGTGGCGCGCTGAAGAAGCAGCTGCCACTCTTCAAACTGGGTCTCGGCGGCCGCTTCGGAAAAGGCAGCCAGTGGCAGAGCTGGATCTCCATCACCGACGAAGTTCGGGCGATTTCACACCTCCTCACGAGTTCGTTGTCCGGTCCGGTGAACCTCACTGCTCCGACGCCGGTCACCAACACTGACTTCACGCGCATTCTGGCGTCCGTGGTCAAACGACCGGCGCTGCTTCCCATTCCCGGTTTCGGACCGAAGTTGTTGTTGGGACCAGAACTCGCCGACGCCTTGTTGTTCACGGGACAGCGCGTGATCCCCACTGCCCTCGCGAACGACGGCTACATGTTCACGCACTCGACACTCGACGTGGCATTGCGCGACCTTCTCGGCAAGTGAGACTGTCGGAGTGAAAGAAGCAGCCACGTACGACGCAATCATTGTCGGAGCAGGCTTGGCGGGGTTGCAATGCGCGCGTCATCTGCAACGCGCCGGACGCACCGTCTTGGTGCTCGAAGCCTCCGACGGTGTGGGCGGACGCGTACGCACCGACATGGTCGACGGCTTCCGCCTCGATCGCGGCTTTCAGGTCTTGCTCACCGCATACCCCGAACTCGCCACCGAAGTCGACCTGGTCAAGTTGAACATGCGCTACTTCCAACCGGGAGCCTTGGTGCGGGGCGACGACAAAGACCACATCGTCAGCGATCCGTTGCGCGACCCTGCACACTTCATTCCCACCGCCATTGCACCCATCGGCAACGTCTTCGACAAGGCGCGCATTGGTCTGTTGCGCTGGCGTGTGCAGCGCTCGACCCCCCGGTCAATTCTGCAGAACGAGGATCTCTCCACCGTCGACGCGCTGCGCAAGCAGGGCTTCTCGACCAAGATGATCGATCGCTTCTTCAAGCCCCTCGTCGGCGGAATCCAACTCGACCCGAATCTCGAAACGTCGCGCCGCATGTTCGACATCATCTTCCGTTCACTCTCCAACGGCGAAGCCGGCGTACCCGAGATGGGCATGGGTTCGCTCTCCGAACAGATCGCTTCACATCTTCCTGTCGAATCGATCCGGCTGAACACCACAGTCGCCAGGGTCACCCCCACAACCGTCACCACAACCGACGGCGAAACACTCACCGCACGTTGCATTGTCGTCGCCACCGAGGGCCCTGCGGCGGCGGCCCTCACCGGATTGCCTGCCGTACCTTCGCGTTCGGTCAGTTGCGTCTACTTCGCCGCACCCACCGCACCGACACCTCACAAGTTGGTGGTCCTCGACGGAACCGGAAGTGGACCCGTGCTCAACCTTGCAGTGATGAGCAACGTGTCCCCGGCCTACGCCCCGCCCGGCCAGCATCTGATTGCTGCCGCCTGCCCCGCGGTGACCGAGCAACAGCGGCCTTCCTTGTTGGATGACGTGAAGGCGCAGTTGCGCTGGTGGTGGGGCCCACAGGTCGACACCTGGTCACATCTCAAGACCTACAACATCACCCACGGCCAACCCGGCCAGAATCCGCCGTTTCCACCGAAGAAGTCGGTGTCGCTCGGAGGGGGTCTCTTCGTGTGCGGCGACCACCGCGATACCGGCTCGATTCAGGGAGCCATGTACTCGGGTAGACGTTGCGCCGTGGCTGTGCTCGAATACCTCTCATGACTGCACCCGGAGAATTCGTCGAGAGCACCCTCGACATCAGGAACGAAGTTGCCCGCGTCTCGAAGATCATCTCTGCGTCGCCCGAGGCGATCTTCG
>JBILKS010000259.1:0-2789 GCA_044376595.1 Ilumatobacteraceae bacterium
ATGGTCCTTCCGGGACGCAACCCCGTGCTGCTCGCCAAACAACTTGCGACACTCGATCGCATGTCAAAAGGGCGTCTTCTCCCGGCGTTCGGACTTGGCGTTGCCGATTCGGCAGAGCAACAAGCCTTCGGCGTCGAACGTTCTACACGTGCGAAGGTATTCGACGAGGCTCTCACGGTAATGCGCAAGTGCTGGCTCGACGATGAAGTCACCCACCACGGCGATCATTTTCACCTCGATCAGCTACGCGTGCTGCCCAAGCCGCTACAACAACCGCCCGAAGTGTGGCTGGGTGGCATCGCACCAAGCGAACTGAAGCGTGTGGCTCGACTGAGTGACGGATGGCTGCCCAGTTTCGTCACACCGGCTGACGCCGCCGCAGGGTGGGCCACCATCACTGCGCATGCGACGAGTCTCGGGCGGGAGATCGATCCGGAGCACTTCGGTGTTCTCATTCCCTACGCCTTGGGCTCGCTGCCCGAAGCGTTGATGGCGGGCCTGCGCGCACGTCGTCCCGATCTCGACGATGTGTCAGTGCTGGTACCCAACAGCTGGGAGACGCTCACCCAGACCATCAGCGACTTCATTGCGGTTGGCGCCAGCAAGTTCGTGGTTCTCCCTATAGTTGAACCGTCCACTCCCCAAGCATGGATCAGTCATCTTGAAGAAGCCTCCCGCATCCTCCTTCCGCTTCAGACGTAGTTTCGCCGTCACTCTCGCATTTCTCTGCCTGGGAATCGGTTTCACCTCCACCACCGTGGGCGCGAAGTCCGACAAACCCAAGCGTCCGCAAGCACTCGTCCTGGGCGACTCCATGATGGCAATGGTCGGAGTGGCACCCGAAGCGTTGAAAGAGTTGAACAGCGCAGTTCCGGTGATCTTCGGTGCGCAAGGGTGCCAGCTTCTGCTGAACCGCGGCTGCCTGCCCGAGGTGGAAAAGAGTGCCTTCACGCGTCTGAAAGAAGCCAAAGGATCCTTCTCCGAAGTTGTCGTGGTGGCCACGGGCTACAACGAATATCGAGACGAGTCGCTCGCCGAGGCGCTCCGTCTGTTCCGTGCCGAGGCCAAGCGCCAGAAGGTTTCGCTCGTGTGGCTCAGCTACCGCGAGAACGGCAACGTGACAGCAAAGGCAAAACGTTTCAACGCGATGCTTCGTCGCGCCGCCAAGAAAGATCCAAGCCTCACGATTTTCGACTGGCACAAGGTGTCGAAGGGTCGCGAAACATGGTTCTCCGGCGACAAGATCCACCTGTCACGTGGTGGAGCCAAGCAGATGGCCCGTCGTCTGGGCAAAGTAATCGATCAGGTCATCGCCGAACGCAAGGCGGCAAAGTCGACGACAACCATTCCCGTGACCACTTTGCCAACTACCACTTTGCCAACTACCGGTTTGCCCGATACCACTTTGCCAACCGCGGCGATTGACTCGTCTACAACGACGACCACACCAGCAGGGTGACCGCCGCTGCGACGAGTCGATACCAACCGAAGATCGACAACGGCCTGTTGGCCAAGTAGGACACCAACCAGCGAACCGCGAGTACCGCAGTCACGAATGCGGCAATCACTCCGATTGCAGGGCGAACCAGTCCGTAGGTGTCCAGTAACACGTCGCCGTCCTTGGCAAGATCGAGCACGGTTGCCGCACTGAGGGTGGCAAGACCGAGGAGAAAGCTGTACTCCAACGCAGCCGCCATGGTGCACCCCACCAGCAACGCGGCGACGATCGTGACCAGACTTCGGCTCACTCCGGGCCATAGCGCCACCGATTGTGCAACACCGATGATCAGCGCACTGCGAACAGGTAGCGACTCGAGCGATAGTCCGCCCGCGCGCGGCTTCCACAGCAACAGAAAGATTCCCCCGACGATCCACGCAATCACTACCGGCCCGGGAGAGAACAGTTCGTCCTTGATGGTGTCACCCAGCGCAACACCGATGATCGCCGCTGGCAGAAACGAAGCGGCCAGCATGAGCAGCACGTGACGCCCGTCGGCATCACGTCCCACCACGCCCTTGGCCATCGACGCGATACGCCGGCGATAGAGAGCCACCACCGCGAGAATCGCCCCGACTTGGATCACCACGGTGTAGGTGTCGGCCGCAATCTTGTCTGCCCCTTCCCCAAGCCCCAGAAGACGCTGCACCACAAGCAGGTGCCCGGTGGACGAGACCGGCAGGTATTCGGTGATGCCTTCGACAACCCCCAGGATCAACGCATCGAGAACCGAGAGTGCGCTCACGTACGGGACGATCTACTTGCGGGGCGACGGATGATAACGACCCGCCGGAAATGCGGGCTCGACCATGTGCTTGATGTCCCAATCGTGGGTCAACTTGCGGTGAGCAATGCGCCAGTCGCCATCGCGGCATTCGAACGAATCGAAGTAACGACCAGCGAAGTTCTCGAGGTATTCACCCTGTTCGTTGCTGCAACGGTGCCAGGCGATGACTTGCGTTTCGACTTCCGCGGTGGTGGCAGAGGTGAACTCGATGATCGAGTCGGAGGGAAAGTGCTTCGTGGCAATGGCGTACTCGCGCAACTTCGCAGTTGCACCCTTTGCGAAGTCGGCCGCGGGCCCCTGCATCGCCCCGTAGTCGGCAGTTGCATCCGCGTGAAATGCCTTCATCACAAGATCGGCGTCGCACGTGTCGATACCCTTGCAATAGAGAAGGAGCGCGCGACGGATCGCCCGCTCGGCATCGGCGGCCTCAATCGAGCCGAGGGGTCCATTGACATCTGCTGGTGTTGCCATGCCTGCGACTGTAGCCGTGGCACTGCGACGACG
>JBILKS010000260.1:0-2781 GCA_044376595.1 Ilumatobacteraceae bacterium
CATTCGAGATCCTTGCCCGGATAGAAGCCCGGAGTGTCGACAAGGGTGATGATCGGGATGTTGAATGCATCGCAGAACGCCACGAAACGTGCGGCCTTCTGTGAAGCGGGGATGTCGAGAGTGCCTGCCAAGACCACCGGTTGATTGGCCACGATTCCCACCACGCGTCCGTCGATGCGCGCAAAGCACGTGACAGCGTTGGCTGCCCACCGTGCCCGAAGTTCCAGGAAGTCGCCGTCGTCGACCAGCGCGGCAATCACCTTGCGCACGTCGTAGGAGCCCGTGGAGGCCGCGGGGATGCAGTCTCCGGCTTCGGGGGTGAGGCGATCGAAGGGGTCGTCGGTCTCGACAACCGCCGGGAGGTCGTCGACATGATCGGGGAGATAACCGAGGATCTGTTCGGCGGCAAGAATCGCCGCGTCAAGGTCGCCAACCACGGTGGACGCGACACCACTGGTGCGAGCGTGCGTGGTGGCCCCACCGAGCTCTTCGTTGCTCACCATCTCGCCGGTGAACTCGGCCACCATCGTGGGCCCGGAGACGAACGCGTAGGCGCTCTCGGTCATGATCACGAAATCAGCAAGGCCGATGAGCAGAGCTGGTCCGGATACCGCGGGTCCGGTGACGATGTGGATGGTGGGCACGATTCCCGAACAGCGAGCCAGGGCTCGCGCAGCGGAGCCCCAGCCGTGCAATGCGGCGATTCCCTCGAGGATGTCGGCCCCCGATGAACCCATGGTGACGATGAGAGGCAGGCGCTTTTCGAGCGCAACCGTCGCGGCGGTTTCGATCACGAACGAAGCGTCGGCGGACAATGCGCCGCGGCGCACGGCCTCTTCGATCTCCAGCCACATGACACGTCGGGGTGAGTCCGGATCGAACGACGACAGCGTGCGGACCTCGGCGCGGGCGGCACCCTTCACCGACTTCACGAGTTGGACGGATCCGGTTGGCGAACTGGTGAGCGAGGTCATGCAACTACGAGATTAGGCACGGCGGTCTGCGGCGCGAGCAAACGGGAATGCTCCCTTGCCCACGTGAACACCGGGTTGGCGCGGCCCGTAACGGTGCACCACGTCGAGTGCCACGTCCAATGACGCTCGGGTGGCACGGTTGGGAGCGGGTCTGTGCCGTTGTGCCCAGCCCACCACTCGCTGGGGGAGTTCGGGCACCGCGATGCGCGTGAAGTCGCCTTTCAACCAACCCGGAACTGCGCTGGCGGGCACGATGGCGGCTCCGAAGCCCTCGAACACCAGTGAGGCCAAGAGACGTACGCCGTCGATTTCAGCCTGAGCGTGAAGGGCCACACCCTTGTTGGCGGCCGCACGATCGACGATGCGGCGAAAAGCGGTGCTGCGGGGAGGGAGCAAAAGAGGGTGGTGGGCCAGTTCCGCCAGGGTGATGGTGTTCACGGAGGCGAGTTCGTGCTTCGTATGGGCAATCAGAATCAGTTCCTCGGCAAACAACACCTCGGTGTGGATCTCGGGATCCTCGAGCGGAAGGTGGACGATGGCCGCATCGATGCTGCCGTTGTGCAAGCGGGGCACCAGTGACGAGGTGCTTCCTTCGTGCACCACAGCACGAATCTCGGGGTACGACGAGTTGAGAACGGTGAGGAAGCGGGGCATCAACCAGCGTGCGGTGGTGCCGAGAACGCCGATGCGTGTGTCACCGGAGACGAGGTCGTCGCGTGACTTGATGTCCGACTCGATGTCGTCGAGTTCGTGAAGAATGCGCCGCGCCCGCTCGACGACGGTCTCGCCCTCGGGGGTGAGGCTGCCAGAGAGCCTGTCCACCAAGGTGGCGCCGAGGTCTTTTTCGAGGCGGGAGATGTGCGCCGAGACATTGGACTGAACGGTGCCGAGTGACCGGGCGGCAGCGGAGAATGAACCGTGGTCGGCGATGGCCACGAGGCTGGTCAGCTGACGAAGTTCCATCACAAAAAAAGATAGCAACTATCGCTTGATTCGCCTTGAGTGTTGGATGGGAAAGTGTCAAAATGTCTCCACATAGCGAGACGACCTTTCCCCCCAAAGACGTCTCGTACGGACCCACCAATGGCATCCCCCCGCCATGGGTTCACAGGTTGAGAGGCCCCGTACCCCCCGTACGGGGCCTTTCCCGTTCCTGGGTCGTATCACTCCGGAGACTTCGCCTCTCCAGGTTTCCGCAGGCTTCTCGATGCTTCTACAGACCTCTACAGTGCGGACATGGCCGGCGCAGCATTTTTCGATCTTGATCGGACCCTGTTGCGTGAGGCGTCGGGGCCGGTGTTGTCGGCTGCACTGCGCGGCTCGGGAATCGGTGGCTCCGAGTTTCCTTTCGAGGCAGTGCTCTACAAGGTCTTCAACACGGTGGGCGAGACACTGCCCAGCATGGTGTTGGCGCGACAAGGTGCCGCACTACTGAAAGGTCACCGACAAAGCGACGTACGCGATGCAGTGGCTGGTGCGGTGCACGGTCTCGGCAAGATTCTCCAACCGTTCGCAACGCAAGTGATGGAAGAACATCGCGCTGCCGGATTGAAGATCGTGATGGCCACCACAACGCCCTACGACTTCATTCTTCCTTTTGCGGAATCGTTGAAGTTCGACGCAGTCATTGCCACACGTTTCGCTGTCGACGAGTTGGGCATGTACACCGGTGAGCTCGACGGACCCTTCGTGTGGTCGGCGGGAAAACTTGCTGCAGTGCGTGCGTGGGCAAGCGACAACGGCGTCGAACTGAGCGAGAGTTATGCCTATTCCGACAGCGTGTACGACGCACCGTTGTTGTCGGCCG
>JBILKS010000261.1:0-2770 GCA_044376595.1 Ilumatobacteraceae bacterium
CAGTGACGATGAAGTTGTACGGCGATGCCTTCAACAACTTTTCTGCGGCTTCTTGGGTTTGTCCGTCGATGCTGGGCATGGTGACCTGACCAGCGCCGCCCGACACCACAACCTTGATGGCCGAGCCGGCGGGCACTTGTTGACCGCCGCCCGGGTCTTGGCTGATGATCTGGTTGGCGGGCACTGAGGGGTCGTTGCGCACTTCGGTAACGGTGAGCTGCAGTCCCTTGGCCACCAGAATCGCGGTGGCTTCTTTCACGGTCAGACCTTGAATGGCCGGCACGTCAACGGGCGCTTTCTTGGGGTTGTAGGTCAACGTGACGCTGTCACCCTTGCGCAACACCACGTCGGGCAACGGGTCTTGTGCATAGACCACGTCGTCGCCAACACCGTCTTTGGGTGTGGGAACGGGCACCGGGTTCAGACCCTGGTTCAGCAACACCTCGCTGGCACCGGCCAGCGTGAGGTTGACCACGTTGGGCACTTTCAGATCGGTGGTGGTGTCGTCGCCGGTGAGTGTGCGGAACAGGGCAAAGGCACCAGCCAGCAACGCCACCACGGCCACCAATGCAGCAATCACATACAAGCCCGCACGGCGCGGCTCTTCGTCGTCGTACGGCGGGATGTTGCCCCCACCACCGGGTGGTGGTGCAACTGTCACTGGCATCACCTGTGTGCCACCGGCACCCACAGTGATGCCGCTTGGTGGTGTCACTGCGTCGCCAACGGTGGGCAGAGCCTGTGTGGTGGCCGCATCACCAACGGGCAACGGTGTGCTTGCCATCACCGTTGTGGCACCACCAACGGTGCCGCCCAACGCTTCGATCAATGCAGCGACGTCGGCGCCTTCGCGAAAACGACGCAGGTCGTCGCGCAATGCATCGGCAGTTTGGTAACGCAGGCCCGGGTCTTTCGCCAGACACTTGGCCACGATTGCCTCGAAAGCGCGGGGGATGTCGAGCACAATCTGATTAAGCGGGCGTGGATATTCGTGCACTTGTTTGTACGCCACCGACAACGCGTTGTCGCCCGAGAACGGCGGAATACCCGCTGCCATTTCGTACAGCACCACACCCAGCGAATACACATCGCTGCGCGGGTCGGGTTGACCACCTTGTGCTTGTTCGGGGGAGAAGTACGTTGCCGTGCCCATCACGGCACCGGTCTGCGTGAGGTTTGCTTCTTGTGCAGTGTCGACGGCGCGAGCAATGCCGAAGTCGGCCACCTTCACTGCACCATTGGAGCCGATCAAGATGTTGGCCGGCTTCACGTCGCGGTGCACCACACCGTTGCGATGGGCGAATGCCAAAGCGGCCGCCACCTCGCTGGCGATGTCGGCAGCTTGGCCACTGGTCAGTTGTTTCTCGGAACGCAGGATGTCGGCCAGTGTGCGGCCCTCCACGTACTCCATGGCCATGAAGTAGGTGTTGCCGACCCGGCCCCAGTCGTAGACCGAGACGATGTTGGGGTGGTTCAGGTTGGCAGCGGCCTGGGCCTCGCGGCGGAAGCGCTCGACGAACGAGGGGTCGGTGGCGTACTCGGGGAACAGCACCTTCACGGCCACGGGGCGATCGAGAAGCACGTCGCGGGCCAGGAACACGTCGGCCATGCCGCCGCGCCCCACGCGCTGCACTATCTCGTAGCGGTCGTTGACGATCGCTTTTTCGTTACCGGCCATACACATCCATAAAAAGGGGTCTCCGCAAGGCTAACGGTGCTTGTCCCACCCAATAGGGCACTGGGCGAACTACTCAACAACCTTCAGTGACTTGTCCAGCAACTCCTTGGCAATCGGCCCGGCCAGGGTGCCCCCGGTTCCGGCGCTGATCACCGCATCCACACCCTTCAGCATCACCGCCACGGCCACTCGCGGGGCCTCGGCAGGGGCAAAAGCGGTGATCCAGGCGTGCGAGCGCATTTCCTCACCCTCGGCGTTCAACTGGGCGGTTCCGGTCTTGGCGGCGGCCTGAATGCCCCCATCCAGCTTCATGCAGCAGCGAGCCGTTCCCTCGTTCACTACCCCCACCATCAACTGGGTCAGCAGATCGGCCGTGGCCCGCGACATGGGGGTCCGCCACACCTCGGGGGTGGTTTGGCTCAGCACCGTGTCGTTGAAGGCCAAGGTCTTGTCCACCACATAGGGCTTCATCATCCGGCCCCCGTTGGCCACCGCAGCCGAGACCATGGCCATGTGCAGTGGCACCATCTGCACTCCGCCTTGGCCGAACCCATGGATGGCCAGCAGGGCCAGCGAATCCTCGAAATCCTTGGCATTGCCCGCAAAGGTGCTGGCCGCCGCCCCGGGCAGGTCGATGGGCAGGCGGTCTTCCACGCCCCATTCCCGCACTCCGTTCACCAGTCGGTCGGGCCCCAACTCCACGCTCATCCGTGCAAAGGGGATGTTGCAGCTGCGGCGGAAGACCTCGGCCAGGTCGCCGCCACACACCTTCTTGCCGTAGTTCTGAATCGGGTTGTCGGTGTTCGGCGGTACCCAGGCCGATTCATCGGGCCATTCGGAGGTGGTGGTGACAATGCCCTCTTCCAGTGCAATCTCGGTGGTCAGCACCTTGAACGTGGAGCCCGGCATGTAGCGCTCTTGATACGCATTTGCCAACAGCGGCTTGCCGGGTGCCGCGGCCAACTCTTCCAACTTCGCTCCGGCTTCGTCGATGTTGTGCACCGCCACCGTGTTCGGGTCGTAGGTGGGGTTGGAATACATCGCCAACACGGCCCCTGTGCGGGTGTCCACCACCACCACCGATCCCTCGCG
>JBILKS010000262.1:0-2765 GCA_044376595.1 Ilumatobacteraceae bacterium
GCATGAACATGGCCTTGCTGGAGTCACCCAACGGATCGGGCGCACCCTTCACAGCATTGATGATGGCGCCTGCAGTACCCGTGGCTAGTGCGGGGAGTGCCAACACCGCCGCAGTTGCCAGTGCAATGGCACTGGGTTCGAAGATGAACACGGTGACAATGGCAAGGAGTGCAAAGGGAACGAGCGCGATTGCCGGAACCACCAGATGTCGCAGCAACAGTTCGCCGCGATCCACGGGAAGCGAATCGGTGCGGTCGGGTTTGTCGACTTCTTGTGACAACGGCTCGATGATTTCCAAACCGAACACGAAGAGACACAACCCGCTGGCCACCACTGCCGGAGTGGTGCCGCGGTAGGCCCACACCTGACACATTGCGGCAAGAACGATCAACAACTTCATTCGGGCCAGTCGACGGGCGGGAAACTTCAACAGGCTCTGAACACCACGGCGCTGCACGGGTGGGGTCTTGGCACTGCGGTTGAGTGTGATCCACGGACGTTCGCGCATCTGTTCTTGGCTGAGTTGCCGACGCAACAACACCACTGTGCGGATGTCTTGCAGGGTGACGGCAAAGCGCAACTGTGAGACAAGGCTGCTGCGCCGCGACAGAGCTTCCAGTGACAGGGTGCCCAGCACCAAGAGTCCGGATGCCGAAATGCCAACGGTGAGAATCACCGAGACGATGTCGATGGCTTCGACATGCAACGGCCACAACGCCATGCTGCCGAACGAATCGAAAGGACCGGGGAACGACGAACCCTGAATGGCTGCAGCAACCTGCCATGCCAACAATGCCGAGACACCAAGGGTGCTGAGCAAACGGGGAAAGCGCAGCCCGTGGCTGAGCAGTGCGGCCCCCACCAAGATGAGACCCACGCACATGCCGTAGATGGCCCCGTATACGGCCCATTCACCGAGTGACCCGGGCAGGCGTCGTGCGGCGAGTTGTCCAGACACTGCTCCGGCAACCGCACCGGCGAATGCGGCGGTGCGCAGTCGTTGGAACGCCGGTTTGCGCAGAACACTGGCAAGCGGAATTGGTGCGGTGAGGACGTGGCGCACCTCGGCTTCTTCCACCGCAATGGGGCCGCCGTTGTTGCCGCTGCGGACACCGATGAAGAGGGCCACGGCAACGACGATGCCCAAGATGTGCGGGCCGTGTTGGGAGATGTTGGTGAGGTCTGCCGCGGTGGCCGGAGTGTCTTCGATGAGCCCCGACAAGAAGAGCACGCTGCCACCCACCACCATGGCGGCCAGATACACGCGGTAGAGCGCTTCGAACCATTCGGTTTCCTGCACTCGGTGCTTGCGGCGGGTTGCACGCATTTCCTGAACGGCTGGAAAACCGGTGGAAATGACATCTTGCATGGGAACCATCCTGCCACTCGGTAAGACTGAACACCATGGACGCCGAAACGATGCAGCTTCTTTCTGCCCTGTTGGCGTTGTTTGCCGTGGGCGGCACAGCAGTGCTGTTGGTGGCTCGTGCGGTGGCCGGTCGTTCGGCGTTGGCTGGCTCTTTCGTGGAGGGAGTGCGCCCGCTGGCTTTGCCTTTGGCTTTTGCCGTGTCGGGCTTTGCCATGTTCGGGAGCCTGTGGTTCAGCGAATCGGCCAACTACAACCCCTGCCGGCTGTGTTGGTACCAGCGCACCATGATGTATCCGCTGGCCGTGATCACCTTGGTGGCCTTGGTGCGTCGAGGGCTGTTGCGAACATCGGCTTCGCAACGGGAAGTCACTCCGTACGCCCTGGTACTGGCGGCGATTGGTGCGGTGATTTCCGGATACCACTACATCGTCGAGTGGTACCCCACGTTGGAAAGCAATGTGTGTGCCATCGATGTGCCCTGCACCACCATCTGGTTCCGCGAGTTCGGTTTCGTCACGTTGCCATTTATGGCCCTGTGCGGTTTCGTGAGCATCATCATTCTTTTGTCCACCACCTACCCCCGTTCCTCCGACACAGCGATGTCGGACACTCCAATGGAAAGTGAGCAGTCATGACCGAGAGCAAGGGCCCCAAGATGAACAAGAAGTCGTCGCCGACGAAGTGGATTGTCGGTGGCATCACCGCCGCCATCGTGGTGATCATCGCCATCGTGTTGGCGGTGGGTGGGGGTTCGGATACGGCGAACAACACCAGCGACACCAATGGCACCGCTGTCAGTGGCGAGTTCATGCCGGTCACGATTCTGGAAGGCGAGGCGCTGCCGCCTCTCGGCGACCCAGAGAACGACCCAGCGCAGGGAACCAAGGCCCCAGTTGTTCAGGGTTCGGGATTCAGTGGCATGGAGATGACCATTCGTCCCGCGGGCAAGCCGGTGCTGCTGGTCTTTCTTGCGCACTGGTGCCCGCATTGCAATGCCGAGATTCCTCGGTTGATCGAATGGCAGGAATCGGGTCAGATGCCCGAAGATCTGGTTGTCGTTGGTGTGACCACGGGTTCGCGCAGTGATCAGCCCAACTGGCCGCCTTCGCAGTGGGTGCAAGACATGGAATGGCCCTGGGCGGTGTTGGCCGACAGCGAAGCACAAGATGCCGCCATCGCGTACGGCGTGAACGGCTACCCCGGTCTTGTCCTCTTGGATGGCGAGGGCACGGTTCTCGCCCGCCGCAGCGGTGAGGCCAGCGTCAGTGAACTCGACGTGTGGGCCGACACCTACCTGGGAATCTGAGCCGGTTGCCGGCGGCGGCCAGCTTTCTTTACTAGCCGAGGAGCTCGCGGGCGGCGTCTTCTGCGAGGCGCATGATTTCACGGAGTGGAA
>JBILKS010000265.1:0-2760 GCA_044376595.1 Ilumatobacteraceae bacterium
TCGACCGGTCACGAGCTACCGAGCAGTGGCTGTTTCCACGCTCGACCCGAGTGACGTTCAGCGATGCTCGACGGCGGGCACCACATGCACCATCCGCAACCTGACCGCCACTTCTGCATACACCTTTACCGTGCGGGCAATCAACAGCGTCGGCACCAGTGCACCATCGGCGGCCATCACCATCGGTGGCACAAGTGCCCTGCCCACCGGCTGGGGAACATCCAGTTTCGGTGCGGCGACGTCGATCCGTCGCGTACTCGCGCTCCCCCCTGGACCACAAGCCGTCAAGGTCAAAGCCGCCGGAACACGCAACCGCACCAGCGTGACCGCTGTCGCGCCAACCACCAACGTGATGATCTCCCACGCGATCATCACCGTCGCGGGAACCACAGGAAAGATCATCGCCCGCATCAAGGTGGCTGTCGACAAGGACAACCCCACCGCAAGCGTCACCATCCCCTACGCCTCATCCAAAGTCCGCATCGCCGTGCAGTTCGCCAACGACTACGGAATCTCCAAACTCTCTTCGAGAACCTTCACCACAACGAGAGTCGTCACCACCCGTAACGACGCAGCAGCCAACGTCCTACCCGGCAAACCCAACCCCGACGCACAAGCCAAACGCATCGGCAAATCGGTCTACTTCGACGGAGCCTCTGCCCAACTCGACTCTGCCGACAAAGCCGAGTTGCGCCGTATCGCCGCACAAATCACACGCGAAGGCGGACTCGTCTGGGTCACCGGCTGGGCCCGCCGCAGCCCCAGCACCTCCAACGCCTTCATCGCCAAAGTCTCGGAGCACCGCGCCATCGCCGTGGCCCACTACCTCTCCACCCTCGGCGTCCAACAATGGATCCGCTTCAACGGTGCCGGAGCACCCACAAACACCACCGGCGTGGACACCGATCGCCGCGTCGACGTGGCGATCAGCCCCCTCGGCTGACACCCTGTCACTAGATTCAGGTCGTGGACATCCTTCTCGGCCTTCTCATTGGCCTGCTCACTGCTGGGCTCGCATTCGTTTTCCTCAAGGCACGCCTCACAACTCCCGCAGCGCCCCTCCCCACTGTCGAGCCCCCCGCACCGCTCAACGTCGCTGACGACGTCAACAAGGCCGTACAGGCGGCTCTGTCGCAGGCCATGGCACACATGTCCCAACAGGCCCGCCACGACCGCGAGGAATCCATCAAACTCGCCTCCGAGCGCATCGCCGAAGCCGGTGGCCAGGAACTGGGCAAGCGGGCCGAAGTCATTGACACCACCATCAGGGGCGTTCACGAGTCCCTCACCCAGCGCATCTCACAGCTCGACTCCGAACTCAAGCAACTGCGCGAACTCAATGTCGAAAAATTCGGCAACGTCGACAAGGCTGTCACCGAGCTGGCCAAGCGCACCACCGATCTCAACAACGTGTTGTCCAGCTCCCAAGCGCGCGGTCAGTGGGGCGAGCGCATGGCCGAAGATCT
Source organism: Ilumatobacteraceae bacterium (assembly GCA_044376595.1). Classification (GTDB taxonomy): domain Bacteria; phylum Actinomycetota; class Acidimicrobiia; order Acidimicrobiales; family Ilumatobacteraceae; genus F1-20-MAGs119. Next base: position 1,467 of record JBILKS010000265.1, read on the forward strand.
GTTGCGTGCAGCAGGCCTCGTCCAGGGCATCAACTACGAAAAGCAGGACACCATCGAGGGCCGTGGGCGTCCCGACTACACCTTTCTCCTTCCACCCAGTCGTGTGCTCTACATGGACGTCAAGTTCCCCCTCGACTCGTATGCCAAGTACATCGAAGCCGTCGATGATTCGTCTCGTACAACCCTGCGTGGAGAGTTCTTGAAGGCCGTCAAAGACCGCGTCCGCGAACTCGAGAAGCGCGACTACGCGGTCAAGACCAACGCCATGTCTCTCGACTATGTCTTGCTCTTCGTTCCCAATGAAGGAATCAGCGGTTTCATTCACGAATCCGACCCCGATCTCATCAACTGGGCGCTCGAACGCAAGGTGGTGCTGTGTTCACCGCTTTCCCTGTATTCGTTCCTCGTTGTCGTACGTCAGGCAGCCGACAGCTTCCACACCGAAGAGACGGCCGAACAGATAATGCAAATGGTGAACAAGTTCAAGAAACAATGGGACATGTACGTCAAGTCCCTGGAAAAAGTGAAGAAGAACTTCGACGCCGTCCAAGAAGAACTCGACTCACTTACCGTGGGTACGCGCTTCAAGGGCCTCCACCGCGAAACCCGCAAGATCGACGAACTCCGCCAGCGACGCAACGTTCCCGAACTTCCCGAATCAACTGGTGATTTCATCGACATCGACATCGACATCGACGAAGATTCAGACGACGATTCTTAGTCTCTCCAGCAGGACTCCACCAGCGCACGACGGGCCACTTCCCGCGCCACTTCATCAATCTGACGTTGAGCATCCCAACCCAGAGCAGGCCCGGCAAGAGCGGCAACCCGATTGAACACATCAACACCAATCGGGCCCACTGTCCCCAGTGTCAATCTGCGATCCACGATGTCCGACAAGGTTCGTGCGCCTTCGTGTGTGACGGCGTACACGACCTGAGCGCCCACATCGGCCGAGGTCGAGATGGGGTCAAGCATCTCACCTAGCGAGGCATCGGACTCCACCATTTCGGCGATCGCCGCGTGCTCGGTCCCGTAGAGGCGCACCACGTGTTCGGCACTTCGCAACCCCATACCCACAGCCCTCAGTCTCTCCACACCGCGACGCAGGTATGGCTCGGCATCTTCCGCCCAAGCAAAAGCTCCGGCTGCCGTCGCGCGTCGAGAACTCCACGGCGCTGACGTCTTGTCACGCAGTTCGTTGGCAAACAACTCGTCGATCATCTCCTCTGCTGATGCCCGACCCGTGGTCCATTTTCCACCGCCGATCGACCACAGATTCTCCACACCTTTG
>JBILKS010000264.1:0-2760 GCA_044376595.1 Ilumatobacteraceae bacterium
CCTTTGCCGTGGGTGAACGCCTTCACAGCATCGACGAAATCAGCCGAGGTGTACTCCACGATCAGGTCCGCACCGAGTTGACGGCATGCAGCGATCTTCGAGGTGGAACACGTGACGATCACCCGGGCACCAATGGCCCTGCAGATCTGAATGGCGGCGGTACCGACACCTGATGCTCCGGCGTGGACCAGGGCGACTCGCCCACTGGTGAGACCGCCTTGCACGACCAGTGCATCCCACGCGGTGATGAATACCTCGGGAATCGCGGCCGCATCGGACACATTCATGCCGTGGGGCACGCGCATCGCCTGACGCTCGTGGATCACCAGTTGCTCGGCATAGGCACCACCGTTCACGATGCCCATCACGGCATCGCCCACTTTCCATTCGCGCACCCGTGAGCCCAGCGCGGCGACGGTGCCGGAAAACTCGAGACCCGGGACGGCGTGCTCGGAAGGAAACGGATTGGGGTACAACCCCATGCGCTCGATCAAGTCGGCGCGATTCAGTGCCGTTGCCCGCACCGACACCAGAACCTCTTCAGGTCCCGGGGTCGGTGCAGGAATATCGGCGATGCGCAGCACTTCGGGCCCGCCGTGTTCGGTGAGCACCACTGCGCGCATGACGGCTAGGCCATCTTCTTCTGGAGACGCACGTCGAGTGCCTCGAGGAAGCCCTCGGTGGTGAGCCACGGCTGGTCCTTCGAGATGAGGATCGAGAGATCCTTTGTCATCTCGCCGGCTTCGATGGCCTCGACGCACACCTTCTCCAGCGTGGTGGCGAACTCGACCAACTTGGGGTTGTTGTCCAGCTTGCCGCGATGCTCGAGTCCACGGGTCCAGGCGAAGATCGATGCCACCGGGTTGGTGGAGGTCTTGTTGCCCTTCTGGTGCTCGCGATAGTGGCGCGTCACCGTGCCGTGTGCGGCTTCTGCCTCGACGGTGCGGCCATCGGGGGTCATGAGCACCGACGTCATGAGACCCAACGACCCGAAGCCCTGGGCAACGGTGTCGGACTGCACGTCACCGTCGTAGTTCTTGCATGCCCAGACGTAGCCGCCTTCCCACTTCATGGCGCAAGCGACCATGTCGTCGATGAGACGGTGTTCGTAGGTGAGGCCGGCCTTGTCGAAATCAGCCTTGAATTCCTTTTCGTAGATGTCTTCGAAGATGTCCTTGAACTGGCCGTCGTAGGCCTTCAGAATCGTGTTCTTGGTGCTCATGTACACCGGGTAGTTCCGCTGCAAGCCGTAGCGCAACGAGGCACGGGCGAAGTCGCGAATCGAATCGTTGAAGTTGTACATGCCCATGGTGACGCCGCCGTCCTTGCCGAACTTGGCAACTTCGAACTCCATGGGCGCACTGCCGTCTTCGGGCGTGTAGGTGATGGTCACCGTTCCGGCACCGGGCACCTTGAAGTCGGTGGCCTTGTACTGGTCGCCGTGTGCGTGACGTCCGATGACGATGGGCTTCGTCCAACCGGGCACGAGGCGCGGGATGTTGTTGCAGATGATCGGTTCGCGGAAGACGACGCCGCCGAGGATGTTGCGGATGGTGCCGTTCGGCGACTTCCACATCTTCTTCAACTTGAACTCTTCGACGCGTGCTTCGTCAGGGGTGATGGTGGCGCACTTCACGCCCACGCCGTGCTTCAAGATGGCATGCGCAGAGTCGATGGTGACCTGGTCGTCGGTGGCATCGCGGTATTCCATGCCGAGGTCGTAGTACTCGAGTTCGATGTCGAGGTACGGAAGAATCAGACGGTCCTTGATGAACTGCCAGATGATGCGTGTCATCTCGTCGCCGTCGAGTTCGACGACCGGATTGTCAACCTTGATCTTTGCCATGTCTGGCCTTTCGTTAGTGAAGAACGTATGCAGGTGAACTTGTATGTTACTTGTAAACCCATTGCCGTGCGAACCGTATCTCTCCCGCTCGCTGAGCCTCCGTCTGGTCCTGCCCCCTACTCTTTGGGACTATGGAATTCGCCTGGACGCCCGAACAAGAAGATCTCCGCGAACACGCCCGCAAAATTGCCGAGGATGCCGTTGTCCGCTTCGGCCGTCACAACGATGCGTGGATGAACGGGTACTCCAAGGAGTTCTCGAAGGAACTGGGTTCGCATGGCTACATCGGCATGACCTGGCCGAAGGAGTTCGGCGGAGGTGGCCGCCCCGCAATCGATCGCCTCATCGTGGGCGAGGAAATGATCAAGGCCGGCGCACCCATTGCTGCCTCGTGGTTCGGAGATCGCCAAATGGGTCCCACACTCATGACCTACGGAACTGCTGCACATCAAGCACAGTTCCTCCCGGGCATTCTCTCCGGACAGGACACGTGGTGCATCGGCATGAGCGAACCAAACGCCGGAAGCGACCTTGCCTCGCTGAAGACCAGTGCCGTTCTCGACGGTGACGAATGGGTCATCAACGGGCAGAAGATCTGGACATCTTTCGGTGCAGTTGCCGAGTACTGCTATCTCATCTGCCGCACCAGCAACGACGGCCCCCCGCATGCGGGCATCAGCGAGATCGTCGTACCCATGAACACGCCGGGAATCGAAACCCGGGAAATCCAGGACATGACAACCAACCGCCACTTCTGTGAAGTGTTCTTCACCGACGTTCGGGTACCGAAGGCCAACCTCGTGGGTGAACAAGGTGGTGCATTCAAACAAACCATGCGCCAACTCGAGCACGAGCGCGGCGGCATCGACCGATTGGTGTCGAACTACGCGTTGTACATAATGGCCCGCGAGCGA
>JBILKS010000021.1:0-8980 GCA_044376595.1 Ilumatobacteraceae bacterium
CCGTGCGACACACGGTGATGACCGTGTCGCTGTTGATGCCGTTCGAGATGAAGGTCTTGGCACCGTTCACCACGTAGGCGCCTCCCTTCTTCACGCCGGTGGTGCGGATGCCTGCCACGTCGCTGCCCGTGTTGGGTTCGGTGATACCCAGCGCGCCGATGACTTCACCGGTCACCATGCCTGGGAGCCAACGACTCTTCTGCTCGTCGTTGGCCAGCTCGAGGTAGTACGGCAGGACAATGTCGTTGTGCAACGTGATGCCGTTGGCGCTGCCGATGACACCGGTGTAGCCGATCTCTTCGGCCATGATCGCCGCGAAGTGGTAGTCGTCGGTGTCGCCGCCACCGTAGGACTCGGGAACATTGAGACCGAGAAACCCGTGCTTGCCTGCTTCGAGCCACAGTTCCCGCGGGGTGATGCCGTCGTTTTCCCACTTCTCGTGGTTCGGCACCACTTCCTTGTCGAGCCACGAACGGAACGTGGAACGAAACTGACCGTGGACGTCATCGAAAATTGTGCGAGGGAAGGCTTCCATGCCCGAAAACCTAGAGGCTGGAGCAGGCCGGAGACCAACCCATCAGGGGACTCGGCAACGAACCAGCGTCAACCGGCAAGTGTCGCGCGAGACACCAAGTCCACCCCGAACGACGTGAGGATGGCCAGATACAAAAGACCGGTGGCAGCCATGACGGCGGAGTAGCTGCGCTCCTTGAGGGCCGCCTTGGTGACCACCACCAAGATTCCGGTCATCACCACGCATGCCACCCAGAACCATGCGAGCGTGCCGTTCCAGCCGTCGTCGATGGATCCGTTGAGAACGCTGATCATGCCCGTGGGCAGCAACAGTGCCACCACTTCCAGCGGCAGCGCCCAGTACATGACGTCGACCAAGTCCTTCAACAACTTGCGGGGCATGCCGGGCTGCACGAGATACCAGTGCCCGAGCAGCATTGCGTCGGTGATGGCCCCCAGGAACAACGCGCCGATCACGACACGGAACGACCCCACCAGAGACTCGCCCCAACCATTGGCCGCATCCAGTGCACCGGCCACCACGCCGACAAGGCCGACCAACGGCGCAAGCAGCAAACGATGTGGCGGGGTCTTGCGCAGCGTCGCCACTGCAAGCAGGCACACCACGATGCCGGCTCCTTCACGCACCGGAACTGCACCGGTGGCAAAGCCAGCAGCCACGCCCCCGGCGGCAAGCACGGCGTACGTGCCGTGCAAGAGCCACGTGTAGCCGCGGCCCACCTCGCTGTTGCGCACGGTCATCCAGCAGAACAGCAGACCTCCGCTTGCCCATTGCAGGAGAACCGTTGCCGCATCCAGTCGCATCACGACATGCAAACTAGGCGACGAATGTCGCCAAAGTACGTATCAACGTGCGGTGACGGTGTCGGTGTCTCGACCCGAGCGGATGAGACTTCCGGGACGCGCAGCGAGAAGTTCGCCGTTGCGCACCGCGGGAACACCGTTGACCAATACGTGATCAATGCCGATGGCTTCGCCGTAGACACGACCTGCCCCACCGGGCAGGTCGAACTTCTGGTACACGGGGCCGGGCCCGATGGTGTCAGGGTCGAGCACCACGACGTCGGCGAAATAGCCCTCTTCCAATCGACCTCTGTTGCGCAGTCCGTACAGACGCGCCGGACGATCGGTGAGATGCGACACCGCCTCTTCCAACGGCATCAGGTTGCGCTCACGCACGGCGCGGGCGATCAACGTGGTGGAAAAAGCAAAGCTGTCGATCATGTCGAGGTGAGCACCGGCGTCGCTGGCGCCCACGATTGCCCGATCATCACGCCAAACCTCGACACGGCGCTCCCACGTTGCATCGTCTTGTCCCTTGTCTTGGTTGGCGATGACCGTGTTCAGATTGTCATCGATCACGATGTCAGCGAGCACGTCCCACGCGTCACGACCGAGTTCCTTGGCGATCTCACCGATCAACTTGCCCTCGTGGGGCTTCCATGCGTCGGTGAACGTCTCGAGCAAGATGTACGACGCCCAGTTGCCGATGGAGCGAGTGGGGCCTTCGGTGCTCTGCGCCAGCCGGTTCATCTCTTCGCGTCCCTTCGGATCGCGCAACATGGCCAGCTTCTCTTCGGGCGGAAGCGCCATGAGCTCGTCCCAGCCGTTGAGAATGTCGAGAATGAAGCCGCTGCGCAGATTGAGGCGAATACGGAAGGTGTCGGGCAAGGTGAGCGCCAACACCTTTCCGCCGCGCTTCTTGGCGACATCGCCACCCTTCAACTGGTGCTGAACAAGATCCCAGTTCTGCTGGTACACCTGCAGGAGATTCCAGTTCAAGGGACGATTGGCCGCGGCGCTCATGTCGGCCATCAACTCGAAGGTCTCCTCTTCGAAGCGGCCGACTGCGGGAATGAACTCGAGAGTGGTTCCGGGGAACTCCCCGACCACAGCACACAGGGCAATGAGTTCCTTGCGCGAAGCGTGACGTGATGGCACGGGCACACCGGTGTGATCATTGTGACTGGTTGACCATGTGGAGGAGAACCCCATGCCACCGGCACGCAGGCCGTCACGCAGGAGATTGCACATCTTTTCGATCTCTTCATCGGTTGCCTCGCGCTTGGTGGCGTCGTCGTGCATCACCACGCGACGCAGTGCGCTGTGACCTACGAGGAAGCCGGCATTCGGCATGAGAGTGCCGTCGACCGCATCGAGATACTCGGCGGTGGACGACCAGTTCCACGGAACACCCTGTTGCAGACTCTCCAGCGGCATGCCTTCGACGCGAGCCAACATGCGCATGAGGTAGTCACCGTCCTGCTGGGTCAGCGGTGCAATGGTGAAGCCGCAGTTGCCGGCCATCACCGTGGTGACGCCGTGCAGTGGCGAGGGGCTGAGCGACGAATCCCAAAACGCCTGGGCGTCGTAGTGGGTGTGCAGATCGATGAAGCCGGGTGTCACCACTTTGCCCGTGGCATCGATGACGGTGTTGGCGTCGTCGGTGACCTCGCCGATCTTCACCACTTTGCCACCGGCGATTCCGACATCTGCACGGCGACGTGGCGCACCTGTGCCGTCGACAACTTCTCCACCACGAATAACGACGTCCAGCATGGGCTCCCCCTTGATCATTGCCCTGGGGTGAATTTAGGCGAGGACGACGAGTTCGTGCGACACGGCGTTCATCGGCAGAGGTCCGTCGTTGGTGGCAACCACGATGTCCTCGAGACGCATGCCGAAACTCCCCGGTATGTAGATACCCGGTTCGATGCTGAAAGCATGGCCGTGGACCAATGGCAACCTGTTTCCAGCGACGATGTAGGGCTCTTCGTGAGCCTCCATCCCGATGCCATGGCCCGTGCGGTGCACGAAGTACTCACCGAAGCCGGCCTCGGTGATGACTCTTCTTGCGGCCTCGTCGACCGACTCGCATGTGGCACCCACCACCGCACTGGCCACCGATGCGGCTTGAGCCGCGTGCAACACCGAGTAGGCCTCGAGGATTTTCTGTGGAGGGGTTCCGACGAAGACGCAGCGGGTGATGTCGCTGCAGTAATCAGCCATGGTGCCGCCGAAGTCGCACAGCACGATTTCGTTCTGTCGAATCACTCGGGACCCAGGATGGTGGTGCGGACTGGCCGCGTTGTCGCCGGCCGCGACGATCGCAAAGTTGACCACGTCGTGGCCTTCAGCCAGGAGACGAGCAGAAATGTCGGCCGATACCTGCGCTTCGGTGCGACCCACTAGTGGAATCTCACCAGCATGCAGTTGAGAGGCAACGCGATCCGCCGCGGCGCCCGCTCTCTGGAGCGCTTCGATTTCGAAAGGTGTCTTGACCATCCGCAACGGCCCCACCACGTCGACCGCACGCGAGTACGTGGCGTTGGGCAGGTGCTGCAACAACTCCACCAGGAATCGCGCCCACAACTGGTCACCGATCGACAAGGTGCGCGCACCCTTCACCAAACCCGCCACCAATGCAACCGGGTCGTCGGTTTCGTTCCACGGCAACAAGGTGAACACCGACGAATGTTCGACGACACGCGGAGCTTCGAGACGCGGAATCACCAAGGTGGCGATGCCTTCGCGCGGCACGACCAACATGGTGAGGCGCTCGAGAGGCATTGCGTGATATCCCGTGACATACGGCAGATCATGACCCACTGACAACAGCACTGCATCGACGTCGTGCAAGCGCATCTGCTGTTGCACGCGAGTGAGTCTTTCTTCGTAGATCACCGAGGGAAGTGGAGCGGATTCACGCGAGTTCACGAGATAGTCACCGCCTTCACGTCCATGTGTGCTTCGGTGTGTGCTTCGGTGTGTGCATCCGTGCCGTGAACCGAAACAACAACATTTTCCGCGGATTCGCGAGCGTGATAGCTGGATCGTGTGAGCGGGCTGGACTCGACATGACCGATTCCCAGCGATTCACCGAAGGCCTTCAGGTGTTCGAACTCGGATGGGTCCACCCAACGCGCAACCGGAAGGTGGTGCGTGGTGGGTCGCAGATACTGACCAATGGTGACGATGTCGACTCCGACTCCGGCGAGATCGATCAGCGTTCCCTCCACTTCTTGACAGGTTTCACCCATTCCCACGATGATGCCCGACTTGGTGGTGAGACCCGCTTCTTTGCCCCGAGCCAGAACAGACAGACTGCGGGCATACCCGGCGCTCGGACGTACGGCGCGCTGCAGCCGTGCCACTGTCTCGATGTTGTGATTCAAGACGTCGGGGCGTGCTTCGATCAGGATGTCCAGGGATTCGGTTCCCTTGACATCCGAGATCAGCGTCTCGACCCGGGCCAACGGCGAACGGCGCTTGATGGCTCGTACGCACTCTGCGACATGACGCATTCCGCCGTCGGACAAGTCGTCGCGAGCCACCATGGTGAGAACGGCGTGCAACAGCCCCATGCGCGCCACGGCCTCGGCGACGCGAGCCGGTTCATCGTGTTCGGGGTCGAGAGGCTTGCGCGTGTCGACCAGGCAGAAACCACATGCCCGCGTGCAACGTTCGCCCAACACCATGAACGTGGCGGTGCGATCAGCCCAGCACTCCGAGAGATTCGGACACCCGGCCTCTTCGCACACCGTGACCAAGCCCAGGTCGCGCACAACCTTCTTGGTCTCCAGCACCTCGGGACCGTGGTGCACTTTCGGACGAAGCCAATCGGGCTTGCGTTCTTCGATGTTCAGTCCGCCGGTGACTCCGGCTTGTGCGAGGCGTGACGTGAGCCGCACGGGCTGGCCTGGCCCCTCTCCGCGGGAGAAGGCCGAGAGGTCTTCCGGACGGTGGTGCCATGCAACGTCTTGGCGCTCCATTGCTCCACCGGCAAAACGCTCGGCAACCTTGCGCGCAACGATGTCGGCGACGTCGTGGAGCGATGCGGTCACGCCTTCTTCGCGCAGGGATGTGACGGGGTGCTCTGCGATGCCGCACGGAACGATGTGCTCGCGCATGTAAGTGAGATCGGTTTCGACGTTGAGAGCAAAACCGTGCATGGTGCGTCCACGGGTGAGCCGCACACCGATGGCGCAGATCTTTCTTGGCACACCGGTATCGACACCCAACCACACACCCGGATAGCCGTCGAACCGGCTGGCATCGACCACGCCCAGTTCGGTCAGCGTGTCGATGATGATCTGCTCGATCCCATTCACGTAAGCAGTGGTGTCGGCAGGGCCGGCTTTGTCGCCGTGTTTCGGTTGGAGGCTGAGGATCGGATAGCCCACCAACTGCCCGGGACCGTGATACGTGATGTCACCACCGCGGTTGACCTTGACCAGATCGGCACCCACTTCTCGCGGCAGGCACTTGAGGTTCTTGTCGAGATCCGCGCTCGGCCCGTACGTGAACACGTGTGGATGCTCGAGCAACAGAAGATGTTGCCGATCTGAATGCTCGAACAGCGCCTGTTGCACCGAGAACGCCTCACGGTAGGGAACGCGTCCCAGCCAGCGAACGTGGAGCGGTGTGGTCATGAAGCCGAACGAACCCTCAGAGTTCGGAAGACCAATCGCGCGTTTCGAGGATCTGCTTCACGCGAGCCAGGAAGTTGGCCGCGTAGGCACCGTCGAATGCGCGGTGATCCCAACTCATCGCCAGATTGCCCACCGGGTGAATGGCGATCGCCTCGCCGCCCTCGGGGGTGTTCACAACCACGGGCTTGCGCACGATGGCATCGGTGGAGATGATGGCAACCTGTGGCTGGTTGATGACAGCCATGGTCAACACCGAGCCGGCAGAGCCGTTGTTGGAGAGAGTGAACGTTCCACCCTGGATTTCGTCGGGTGTGAGCTTGCGATTCTTGGCACGGGTACCAAGATCGCTGATCTCACGTGCCAGAGCGCGCAGGCGCTTGCTCTCTGCATCGCGCACCACCGGCACCAGGAGCCCCTGATAGTCGAGGTCGACGGCGATGCCGAGATCCACGTAGTTGTGCACAACGAGTTCGTTGCCCTCGACCGATGCATTCATGTGCGGATACTCGGTGATGGCATCGACAACGGCGCGCGAGATGAAGGGCAAGTACGTGAGGCTGAAACCTTCGGACTTCTTCCACTCGTCTTTCACCTTGACGCGGGCACGATCGACGTTTGCGTAGTCGACTTCGACGACGCTGAAGGTGTGCGGGCTGACTGACTTCGACATCACCATGTGCTCGCCGGTGAGCTTGCGAATCTTCGACAACTTGATGCGCTTCTCGCGACCATCCGCTGACTCGGTGCCTGCGGCCTTTGCGGCAGGCTTTGTCGATGCCGGTGCCGGTGGCGATGCCGGTGTCGGTGCCGGTGCAGGTGCTGCAGCCGGTGCCGCAACGGGTGCCGGAGCAGCTGCAGGAGCAGGCTGACCACCCTTGGCGTCGATCAATGCCAACACGTCGTCACGTGTGACGCGGCCACCGGGGCCGGTGCCCACAATCGCATCGGCATCGAGATTGTTCTCGGCGATGAGTCGACGCACCACAGGCGACAAGAGCGGCGCGCCACCGGGTGCGGGCGCGGGTGCGGGCTTGGCGGCCGGTGCGGGCTCTGGCGCCACCGCAGCCACGGGTGCGGGTGCAGGCTCAGGAGCGGGCGCGGGTGCAGGTGCCGGTTCTGGAGCGGGAGCAGCGGCGGGGGCGGGTGCGGGTGCCGGAGCAGCACCAGCATCACCGACAACTCCGATCACGGCGCCAACGGGAACCGTGTCACCTTCCTGGGCGCGAATCTCTGTGAGAACACCAGCAACGGGCGACGGCACCTCGGTGTCGACTTTGTCGGTGGACACTTCGAACAACGGTTCGTCGGCGGCGACGGTGTCGCCGACCTTCTTGAACCAGCGTGTGATGGTGCCTTCGGTGACGGTTTCACCAAGTTGGGGAAGGGTTACGTTTGCCATTGTGCTGCGTCTTTCTCTTGTGAATCAGGCGTTGATGCTGCGGCCGGTCATGGAGAGCATGGTCTCTCCGAACAGTTCCGAAAGGCTGGGGTGTGGCTGGAGGAACTCGGCCACTTCGGCAACTGTTGCTTCCCAGTTCACGGCCAGATAACCGCCCGACAACTGCTCTGTGACCCACGGGCCACACATCTGCACGCCGAGAACTTGTCCCGCTGTGCCGTCGGGGTTCTTCTTGGCGATCACCTTCACCAGGCCGTCAGTTTCACCGACAATCATCGCGCGACTGTTGGCGCGGAACGAGTGCTTGCCCACCACCACGTCGAACCCGGCAGCCTTTGCACTCTCTTCGCTGTGACCGGCCCATGCAACTTCGGGGTGGCAGTAAATGGCCCACGGCACGCGGTCGTAGGCAACGGGCGCCACCGCCTCGCCGAGAATCCGCTTCACGGCAACGATGGCCTCGGCGTAGGCAACGTGCGCCAACTGTGGTGTGTTGATGAGATCGCCGACCGCGTACACGTTGGGTTCGGATGTCGAGCAGTACTGATCGACTTCAACGAAGCCACGCTCGGTCACCTTCACCGCCGTACCTTGCAGGCCCAACTGATCGGCAAATGGGCGACGGCCCACGGACACCACCACCGCATCGACTTCGAGAGTTTCGCCTTCGCCGAACGAGACGACGGTTCCGCCGCTGCCGTTCAACGTGTGACCCTTCACCGCAACGCCGGTCTTGATGTCGATGTTCTTCTTCTTGAAACTCTTCACCACCACGTTGGCGAGGTCGGCGTCGAGGCCCGGGAGGATCTTGGGCAAGCCCTCGAGAATGGTGACCTGGCTACCGAGATCGGCGAACGTCGAAGCAAACTCGCATCCGATGGCCCCACCACCGATCACTGCCACTCGTGCCGGAAGGGTGGCGAGCATCAGCACTTCGTCCGAGGTCATGATGGGTCCGCCAACCTCGAAACCCGGGATTGTTCGCGGGACCGAGCCAGCGGCCAGGATCACGTTCTTGCCTTGGACCTGCTGAGTCGTACCGTCTGCGGCCGTGACAGTGACGGTCTTGTTGGCTCCAAGCGCCCCGGTGCCCAACAGATAGGTGACCTTCTTCGACTTGGTGAGACCTGTGAGGCCCTTCACCAAACCGTCGACGATCTTTTGCTTGCGTGCTTGGGTGACAGCGAAATCCACGCCGCCGGGGGTGGAGTTGACACCGAAGTCGCCGGAGTGCGCAACGTGTCGTGCAACAGCTGCCGTTTCGAGGAAAGCCTTGGCCGGGATGCATCCGCGGTTGAGACACGTTCCACCGATGGTGTCTTTTTCGATGAGTGCCACCGAAAGGCCGGCGGAGGCTCCGTAGAAGGCGGCGGCGTATCCGCCGGGACCACCTCCGATTACAACGAGGTCAAAAAGGTCTGCCATAGCGAAGACAACCCTAACGGGTGGGGCGTTTGCCGAACCCACTCACCGTCACGAAGCCCACTGAGACTGCTCGCCGGCACGGACATAGGCAATGGTCGGCTCGCTGTCGGCGGGTCCGAAGCCAACGACACATGTCACCGGGGCGGCAACGGACACTGCGTCACAGGCTTCGGGGTGGTCTTGCACCAAC
>JBILKS010000266.1:0-2728 GCA_044376595.1 Ilumatobacteraceae bacterium
GCGAACGTACAGAGTGCGCTCGAGCGGGGGAGTGGCCGCCATGTCTTCGTACGGATCCCAAAGCTCCACAGACGTGTTCAGGTAGCGCACGTTGTGGTCGTGGCACCACGTGAGGATCGTGGGTGCGTCGATGTTCCATGCAAGGTCGAGAAGCAAGTCACCAGAGCCGACATGATCGGTCAACACGGTGTCGAGATTCTGCGGCGTGATTTGCATCTGCTTGTAGGTGACCCCGGCAGCAAGGGAGTCTGCGATGCGGTGCTTGTTGTCGACGAAGTCGATCACGGTGATCGCAGCCGGCGCGATCTTCACGTCGCGAATCAACAGAGGCAACGATGCCTGCGTGACCGAACCGCAGCCGAGGATGAGGATGCGCGATGGGCGGCTCAACTGGCCAACTCCATGGTTGCCGCGGTCGCTGTGGCTTCGTTGAGAAGTTGATCGTCGAGAAGTTGATCGAACTCGTGATCTCTGGGGGCCATGAGCTGCAACCAGTCGTAGCGAATGCCCTTGATGCCGGTGAAGACGGCGGCACTGTCGATGGTGAAGTCGCGGGTCGACCGGTGGGTGGTGTCGTTGTGGGTGGACACGGGTGCCTCCTTGATGATCTTGGGTGATGTTCCTGAGTGAAATCGCGCTCGTACGAAACGACGAGAAGAGGGTGAATACGTGGCGCTCTCCCTGGCGATGCACACGTGCGGTGCAGATCAAGCGGGCGAACCATAACGACATTGGGTGCCCGACGTCTACTGTCTGATCAGTCAGTCACTGAATCTGGCCCCTGTGCAAGTACCCTGAGGGACACATGACAGCCCCCCAGAACTACACGCCCACCGCCTTTGCTGACCTCGGTGTGCCGCAAGACATCGATGCCGGCCTTGCCGCCGCAGGATTCACAGCACCCTTCGCCATCCAGACCGAAGCCATCCCCGTGGCCCTCAAAGGGCACGATGTCTGTGGTCGCGCCCGCACAGGCAGTGGCAAGACTCTCGCTTTTGGCATTCCCACCCTCTCTCGCATCGACAAAGGTGCCGCTTCGCGCAAGCCGCACGGCCTCGTGTTGGTGCCCACGCGTGAACTTGCCCTTCAGGTCGCCGAAGTGCTGGAACCGATCGCCAAGGAATGCAGCATGCGCGTACTTGCTGTGTACGGCGGTGCGTCGCGCGATAAGCAGATCGAGGAACTCGATCGGGGCGTCGACTTGGTCGTGGCCACACCGTTGCGTCTCATCGATTTGATGAAGGCGGGTGAACTCACGCTCGACAAGATCTCGGTCATCACTCTCGACGAAGCCGATCGCATGGCCGACGAGGGCTTCACACCCCAGGTTGAATGGATCCTTCGTCACATCACCGGCGAACACCAGACGATGTTGTTCTCGGCCACACTCGACGGCCAGGTGGGCCACCTCGTCAAGAAGTACCTGAAGTCGCCCGTCGAGGTCAGTATCGACAGCGCCACCGAAACCGTGGGCACCATGCGCCACGTGTTTCTCGCCATCCATCGACTCGACAAAGACAAGGTCATTGCCGCCATCGCGGCGGCCCATGGGCAAACCGTGGTGTTTTGCGACACCAAGCGTCAGTGCGACCGGGTCGCCACGGCTCTGGTGGATCTCAACGTCAAGGCGGCGGCCATTCACGGCGACCTCCAGCAGTCGGCTCGCGAAAAAGCCCTCAAGCGCTTCGAAGAGGGCAGCATCAATGTCCTCGTGGCAACCGACGTTGCTGCACGCGGTATCGACATCGACGACGTGGAAGTGGTGATTCACTACGAACCGCCCATCGACGTGAAGGCATATCTCCACCGCTCGGGACGCACCGCTCGCGCCGGCCGCGATGGCTGGGCCGTCACCCTCGCCGAGTACAACCAGCACACCACGTGCCGCATCATCCAGCGTGGACTGCGCCTCGAAACGCAGCCACCCATCGAGGTGTTCTCCAACGATCCTCGCTTGAAGGATCTCCGCAAGTTCTTCCCCGACGCCTGACCCCAGCCTTTGGGCTAAATCTGGTTCGGCCACCGGCTAGTTTTTCCTCATCTCATTGGGGGAAATATGTCATCGAAACACTGGGTGATGGCTGTCGCCGTCGCAGTCTCGTCAATTCTCGTCGGATCTCCGGGAACATCGTCGGCCAACACCGCTGCGCGTGTTGTCTCCGTCACCACCACGTCACCCAACGGCACTTACAAGGTGGGCCAGCAAGTCGCCATCGATGTGAACTTCTCCGAGCCGGTGGCAATAAATGGCGGGCTTTCACTTCTTCTCGAAACCGGTGTGGCGGATCGGATCGCCAGATCTGATTACGGGCCGGCGAGAACCGCGCAGACTCTGACATTTCACTACACCGTTCAAGTAGGTGACCGAACGAAGGACCTTGATGCGCAGTCGACTTCTGCGCTGTTCCTCGGCGACGCGACTGTGGCCAGCAATGGGATCGCAGCCAACTTGACCCTGCCGGCGCCGGGTTTGTCGGGTTCGCTGAGCGCAGGCAGCACGATCGTGGTTGACGGGCGTGGAGTAGAAGAACAATGGCAGAGTCCGTTCTCCTCAGTTTTGGGTCTGCATGGAATCGTTCTTGCAGAAGACATTCGCGAGAACGTCTCGTGGCTCATCGAACAGGGGAGTTCGGGGCCCGTGCGATATTGCTCATCAATGAGCGCCGAGGGCTGTGCAGGCAAGGATCTCGAGTTCCGAGCAGTGGTTCCAATGTGTGTATCCGACACC
>JBILKS010000267.1:0-2723 GCA_044376595.1 Ilumatobacteraceae bacterium
TGGTGCCTTCCCGCAGGCCCCGAATGATGTCCTTGTCGTCATGTCTGATGCGGTCAACTTCTGCCATGCCCGTTTCCCCCGAGACGTGCGTGATGAGTTGTTTTCCTCTGAAGAGTCCCCACCATTTATGCGGAGGACACTTTTTTGTGTGGATCAGCAGACACAAGAGTAAAGACCACTCGGGGCTGATGGGAGGAAGGTTGACTAGATACCCTAGGGGGTATAGTATGTCGGCATGGAACTACCCCAAGAAACCATCGACGATCTGCAAAAGCGCCTGCGCCGCATCGAGGGCCAGATCCGCGGCATTCACCAGATGCTGGGCGAAGAACGTGACTGCCGCGACGTGGTCACCCAGATTTCTGCTGCCGGCAAGGCTCTGGAACAGGTGGGATTCAACCTTGTTGCTGCCGGCCTCACGTGGTGCGTCTCGAACCCCGAGCAATCCAAGCGCGAGGGGTACTCCATTGACGACGTCCAGAAGATGTTCCTGAAACTCGCCTAGGAGGCCCCACATGATCGACGCTCGCCAAGGGCTGCTTTCGCGCGTTGCCCGATTCTCCGTTGCCCACCGCAAAGCCATGATGCTCGTGTGGGCCATTGTCACTGTTGCGGCCGCACCGCTGGCACTCACTCTCACCAGCGCGCTGTCGGGCGCCGGCTGGGAGGCCCAAGGTTCCATCTCCCAAGAAGTTCGCGATGAGTTGCGTCGCGACTTTCCCCAAGCCGGAGCCGAAGCCGCCATGGTCGTGGTGGTGCAAAGCACCTCCATCATGGAGTCCCCCGACACCGTGAAGATGCTGGCCGCTGGCCTCATGACTGCACCCGGATCTGCAGGCTCGATCGACCCCACCACCATGCCGACCGAAGCCGGCTTGATCTCTCCGGACGGCAAAACTGCACTGATCCCTGTGGCCCTTCAGGCACAAGACGATGCCGACCGACCCGTTTCTGCCGGTGACCTCATGCACTTCGTGGAGGCACAGAACATTCCCGAAGGCACGCGTGCCAACGTCACGGGCGAATGGGCCGTGTGGCACGATTTCAACGAGTCGAACGAAAAGGCACTGCACAAGGCCGAGTTGCTGTCGGGTCTGCCCACGCTGATCCTTCTCTTCATTGCTTTCGGCTCGGCCATTGCCGCCGGAATTCCTCTGCTGCTCGCCATCGCGGGCATCTTTGTCGGCTGGGCATCACTCAACTTGTTGTCGAGTCTCCAACCGCTGTCGGTGTGGTCGATGAACTTCTCGATGATGATCGGCTTGGCAGTGGGTATCGACTACAGCCTCTTCATCACCACCCGCTACCGCGAAGAACGCGAGGACGGAAAGAACAGTGCCGACGGCATGGCCGCTGCGTTGGCCACCGCCGGAAAAGCTGTGTTCCTCTCGGCGCTCGCCGTCATCTTGTCGCTGGCCGCATTGTTCCTGGTGCCCGTGATGGTGTTCCGCTCCATGGCATTGGGCATGATCCTTTCGGTTGTCGCCGTGTCGCTGGCCTCGTTCACCTTGCTTCCCGCGGTGCTTGCCTCGATGGGTGACCGCGTGCTCGTGAACCGCGCCAAGGAAGATCCGGATCGCGCCGCCGAGGGCCGCTGGGCTCGGTGGACTTCGAAAGCCTTGTGGAAACCCAAGCGCACTCTTTTCGTGGGCTTGGTTTTGTTGCTGGCATTGTCGGCTCCGGCACTCGGCATGGACCTCGGTATGCCCGATGCCCGCGTTGTCGACTCGGGTGCACAAAGCCGCGACGGCTACGACGATGCAGTTGCAGCATTCGGTGAGGGTGGCGTGGCGCCGTTGTTCGTCACCGCACCCGCGCAAGATGCGCAAGCCATCGTCGACGTGGTGGGAAGTGATCCCAACATCGTCCAGGTGGGCATCGTCACCGAACCGGCGGCAAGTGGTCGACTGGCAATTCGTGCGTTTCCGAAAACCGGCCCCTCCGACAACTTCACCGACGACACGGTCACCAGACTGCGTAGTGCCGTTGCCGAAGTGTCACCGGATGCACTGGTGGGTGGACCCGGATCGCAGAACGGCGATCTCACCGACGCCCTGATCGACTCATTCCCGCTTGCGGTGGCGTTGATCATGCTGGTGGCATTCGTGTTGTTGCTGATCGTGTTCCGCAGTCTCACCATCGCGGTGGCATCAATCGTGATGAACCTCATCAGCGTTGCGGCCAGCTTCGGTTTCGCCACGCTCGTATTTCAACACGGCTTCGGCGCCAACCTGATCGGCATCGAAGAACAAGGCTTCATCAACGCCTGGGCACCGCTCTTCTTCTTCGCACTGCTGTTCGGCTTGTCAATGGACTACATGCTCTTCTTGCTGGCAGCCATCAAGGAACACCACGAAAAGACCGGCGATGCGCAACTGGCCATTCGCGAGGGCATTGCCCGCACTGGACGCCCCATCACCAATGCGGCACTCATCATGATCGTGGTGTTCATCGCATTCGGCGTGACCGGCCCGATTCCACCCACGGAGTTGGGCATCACGTTGGCGGTTGCCGTTGCTCTCGATGCCACGGTGATTCGAATGATGTTGGTTCCCGCCCTCTTTGGTCTTCTCGACAAAAAGACGTGGTACCTGCCGAAGTGGATGGACAAGGTGCTCCCCCACGTCGACTTCAGCCACTAGGTCGTGAACCCATCCGGCACACAGCCCGATTGGTAGCGAAGATCCCGAGGACCATGTCACCCTCAGCAACCTGGCGTGGTG
>JBILKS010000268.1:0-2714 GCA_044376595.1 Ilumatobacteraceae bacterium
TGCTTCAGTGCATCGCTCGAATGAGTCGGCGCGTCGACGACGCGATCCGACGCAGGCACAGGCCCGCCCCAGGACAGATATTTCACGGTTCGCCCTCCGTGTTCTTCAACGGTTGTGGTACAACGCGAGAACAGACATGATCTCAACGTCGCAGGCGAGCGTAACGGTGCTCGGATTACCGGTTCATATCGGTTTTCGGAGAAAATCCTTTAGTAACAAGGCTCTCAGCGGACTGCACACGTGTCGACAGGGTGACGAAATCATGTTCAGCCGTTCGTCGAACACTCGATACTGCCGTCGAAACTCTCGACCAAACCCTCAAGTGAGACTTGAGGTGCTGCGAGCAGGGCTTGCCTGACAAGGCTTGCAGAACATTAAAGGAATCACTTCAGGAACTCGACCCAAATGCGACAACAAAATCGCTCACCGGGCGACGACATCATCAATGCATCTGTGCGGCGCCACGACCACGCACGACGACGGAAAAAAGAAAAGTTATCTCCGGTTCAACGGGTCAATCAGGCCAGCTCGACAGGCTGCGACACTCAGCCGCCGACGGCGGGAATGACGATCGGCTGACCGGCAAACAGTTGCACACCTGCGGGATCCATCCATCCGTTGGCCGCCATCAGTGCTGCAATCTTCACGCAGAACTTCGAACCGATCAGTGACAGCGAATCGCCTTGCTGTACTTCGTATGTACCCGCGGGTCGTGCACCACAACCCTGTCCCGCGGCACCTTGCGGAGGAAGTGTCGTGTTGGCGATGGCTTGAGCAGTCGTTGTCTTCGCTGTCGGCGGAATGCGCAAGGTCTGACCGGGATACGGGAACTGCGTGGTGGAGACCCAACCGTTGTACATCAACAACTCTTCAACGCTGATGCCGTACAACGTGGCCAACTTGATCGGTGAATCACCCAACTCCACGGTGTAACTCTGCTCGACACCCACCGAACCCGGCGGAAGTGTGGTGGGAATGTTCGGTGCAGTTGTGATGACCGGCGGAATGGTGGCGAAATCGGTGGGAGCAATGGGCACCACCGTGGTGGCAGTACCGCCCACGTCACCGCCGCATGCAACCAGAGTCAGCGCCGCCAGCGGAGCAAGGAGTGCAACCTTGACGGTGGTCTTCAGACGCGCAGAAACAACGAGGGGCATGACGCTCCAAGCGTAGGTCACGTGAGGTGAGTTGTGGCGTCAGACGAGCGGGCGAGCCGTCGGCGCGATGGGCTTGGGAAGGTACGTCTCCCCCATCAAGTAGTTGTCCACACCGGCAGCTGCTGCGCGCCCCTCGGCGATGGCCCACACGATGAGACTCTGACCGCGACCCATGTCACCCGCCACGAATACACCGGACACGTTGGTCATGTAATCGTCGTTGCGAGCCACGTTGCCACGATCGTCGAAGTCGAGTCCGAGCTGGTCGAGCCACGAACCCTTTTCCGGACCGAGAAAACCGAGTGCAAGAAAAACGAAGTCCGCGGGAAGTTCCTTGTCGGAACCCGGCACTTTTTCGAACTTGCCGTTGTTCATCACCACTTCGTGGATCAGCAAAGCCTTCACACGACCGTTTCCGTCGTCGACGAAGCGCTCGGTGTTCACGCTGTAGATCCGCTCGCCGCCCTCTTCGTGAGCGCTGGCAACGCGATACACCATGCTGTACTGAGGCCACGGGTTGTTCGGATTCCGATCTTCCGGCGGGCGCGGCATGATCTCGAGCGAGGTCACGGATGCGGCACCTTGGCGATGAGCCGTACCGATGCAGTCGGCACCGGTGTCGCCGCCGCCGATGACCACCACATGCTTGCCGTGGACATTGATGGGGCTGTCGTCCATGTCTCCCTCTTGCACCTTGTTGGCAAGGGGGAGGTATTCCATCGCTTGATGAATGCCGGCAAGTTCTCGACCTGCCACATCGAGGTCTCGCCAAGCGGTGGCACCGCACGCCAGAACGATGGCGTCGTTGCTGGCACGCAGTACTTCGATGTCGATGTTCTCGCCAACGATGGCGTTGGTGCGGAACTCGGTGCCCTCGGCACGCATTTGCTCGAGGCGTCGATCAATGTGACGCTTTTCCATCTTGAACTCGGGGATGCCGTAGCGCAACAAGCCACCGACTCGATCCGCACGCTCCAACACCACCACGTCGTGGCCGGCGCGAGTGAGCTGCTGGGCCACGGCGAGTCCCGCCGGGCCACTGCCAATGACTGCAACGCGCTTGCCGGTCTTCACCGTTGGCTTTTCGGGCGTCACCCAACCCTGATCCCAGGCGTGGTCGATGATCTCCACTTCCACCTGCTTGATCGACACCGGATCCTGATTGATGCCCAACACGCACGCTGATTCGCACGGTGCCGGACACAGACGACCAGTGAACTCCGGAAAGTTGTTGGTGGCGTGGAGTCGATCAATGGCGTCGCGCCAGTGCTCGCGGTAGACGAGATCGTTCCAGTCGGGAATCAGGTTGCCGAGTGGACAGCCGTTGTTGCAGAACGGAATGCCACAGTCCATGCAACGACCCGCTTGGTGCTTCAGCTCGCTCTTGTCGAACGGCTCGTACACCTCTTTCCAGTCCCGCAAACGCACGGGAACAGGACGACGTTGCGGGCCACTGCGACCCCACTTCAGAAAACCGGTTGCCTCACCCACGAGCTGCCTCCATCACGCGATTGTTGGCTTCTTCTTCACTCACACCGTCTGCTTGCGCTTTCTTCA
>JBILKS010000269.1:0-2711 GCA_044376595.1 Ilumatobacteraceae bacterium
GCCTGGCAGCAGATCATCAGCATGAATGCCGGTGCGTACAACGCTGTCCGCATCGATTTTCCGGGGTCTGGCGGGTCGTCGCTCGGATCAGAGCCACTCACCGTCAACCAGTTGGTCGACCATGCCACGGCCGTGATGGACCACCTGGAAGTGACGAGGTACCACGTTGCCGGGTATTCACTCGGTGCCGTCATTGCGGCGGCTTGTGCCGCGACGACACCAGAACGCGTTGCGTCAGCAACCTTGCTCTGTGGCTGGGCGACGAGCGACGCCCGTCAACGTCTGACATTCGATCTTTGGGCTCGACTCATCCGAACGGATGCGACCTTGTTCATGCACTACGCCCTCGTCGACGGATTCACGCCGGGGATGCTTGCTGCGATCGAACCGATGGCCGAGGCCGCCATCACCATGGGTGCAACACAGATTGCGCACGGATCCCTTGCACAGTTGGATCTCGATGGCCGCATCGACATCTCCGCGACCCTGGGCAACATCACCTGTCCGACAACGGTGATCGGAGCTCGCCAAGATCGATGGGTCGACTTCTCCCACAGCGAGCACCTCGCGGCCGCGATCACTCACAGTCGTCTTGTCGATCTGCCAGCCGGACATCTCGCTATTCAGGAATGTGCGGGCGACATCTCGGCGTATCTGCTCGAACTGTGCGCCTGATCACCTTCTTCTCGACAATCTCACCTGCCCAAGAATCACACACCCAAGAAGTACGGAGAACCACCAGTGAATACAACCCTTTCCGAGCTCGACAGCAAAGTCCTTCTGGCCGGATTCGGTGTGCCGTTCCTTCCCGAGGTCACGGTGTCGTCAGGCGATGATGTGGCTGCCGCGACCGGCAAGATCGGCTTTCCGGCCGTCGCCAAGTTGTGCGGTGATGCGATCGCACACAAAACAGAACGCGGACTTGTGCGGCTCAACATCGGCTCGATCGAGCAGTTGCAGACCGACGTTGCAGATCTCCTCTCGAAGGCGCTCCCGGACGATGGCGAGGTCAGCGTTCTCGTGGCGCCGATGGTGAAGAGCAATCGCGAGTTCATTGTTGGGCTCGTGCGCGACCCGCAGTTCGGAGCCACGGTGATGCTGGGAGTTGGCGGCGTTCTGGCCGAAGCCGTTGCCGACGTGTCCTTCCGGCCTGTTCCTGTCAGCTCGTCCGACGCCGACGACATGATCAGCGAGCTGCGCGCACAGAAGTTGCTCGGAGAGTTCCGTGGCGAGGCCGCGGTCGACCATGCGGCGTTGCGCAATCTCCTGGTGGCCGTATCGCGTTGTGCAATCGACCGGGCAGACGTGGCCTCTATCGACCTGAACCCGGTGCTCGTCACTTCGAACGGCGACCTAGTAGCGGTTGATGCCTTGGTAGAGATCGGAACACCAGAGACTCGTCACCTCGACGTTCCCAAATCCACCGTCCTCGATGACGAACACTTCCGAGCTCTGTTCGAACCCAAGGGTGTCGTGGTCACCGGAGCTTCGAGCCACCCCGGAAAGTTCGGCTTCGTCTCGATGCACAACATCCTGGCCAGCGGTTACTCGGGCACGCTCGTCGGAACGAATTTGTCGGGCGAGGAAGTGCTGGGCATCCAGACCATCACGAGCGTGGATGAAATGCCCCACGGTGCAGCCGACATGGTGTTCGTCTGTACGCCAGCCAAGGCCAATCCGCAGTTGTTGCGCGACTGTGCCGCCAAGGGTGTGAAGGCGGCCTTTCTCACGTCTGCGGGCTACGGCGAAGCCGGCGACGAAGGCCGCGCGTTGGAGGCGGAACTCGTGAACCTTGCCAACGAACTCGGAATTCTGTTGGCGGGACCGAACGGTCAAGGCGTTGTCAGCACGCCTTCACACCTCTGCGCTCAAATCGTGGCGCCCTACCCGCCGGCCGGACACATCGGTGTCGCCAGCCAGAGTGGAAACTTCGTGTCGTCGTTCCTGAACTACGCACGCCACAGCGGTGTCGGCGTGAGTCGGGCCGTGTCAGCGGGCAATGCGGCCAGTGTCTCGGTGGCCGACTACCTCGAGTGGTATGCCCAGGATTCGGCCACCAAAGTTGGCCTTGCTTATCTCGAGGGCATTATCGATGGCGAGCAACTGATGTCCCAGCTGCGTCGCGTGTCGGAAAAGATGCCTCTCGTCATCATGAAGGGTGGTGCTTCAGAGGTGGGCGCGCGGGCAGCCGCGAGCCACACCGGCGCACTTGCCGCCAACGACAAGGTCTTCGACGGAGCGTGTCGCTCGGCAGGGGTGGTTCGGGCCGCAAACGTCGAGGAGGCTTTCGATACAGCGGCGGCCTTTGCAACCCAGCCGTTGCCCAAAGGTGGACGGACAGTGATTCTCACCACAGCCGGTGGCTGGGGAGTCGTGACATCCGATGCTCTGGCCACCAAGCCGGAACTCGAGTTGCTGCAACTTCCCGACGATTTGCGCGCTGCCATCGACGAAAAGCTTCCCCCTCGGTGGAGCAAGAACAACCCGGTCGACTGCGCCGGTGGCGAGACTCGTGACACGATTCCAGAAGTGATGGGGCTTATTGCACGACATCCCGACGTCGACGCCGTTGTGTATCTCGGTCTCGGTATCCAATCGAATCAAGCACGTTTGATGCGCGAAGGTCGCTTCTATCCGGACAATGGCCTGGATCGAATCGTTGCCTACCACGAACGACAAGATGCACGCTTCGCGGAGGCGGCCGCCGAGTT
>JBILKS010000270.1:0-2705 GCA_044376595.1 Ilumatobacteraceae bacterium
TGCACATTTCACGCTTCGATCTGGAACTCACGGGCGAGAGCGGGGTGTGGAAGATGATCGTGGTGTGCTCGTCGGGCACGTACGTGCGCACCTTGGCCGACGATCTGGGGCGGCTTCTCGGCGGAGGCGCCCATCTGCGCAACTTGCGGCGCCATCGCGTGGGCCGCTTCACAGAGTCCATGTGTTGCGTGCTCGACTCGCCGCAGTTGTTGCCCGATGTCGAGATGGTGTCGCATCTGCCGCGTGTAGATGTCGATTCCGACACAGCGGCACGCGTGATGAATGGTGCGATGATGCCGGGCATTGTCGAGTCGGGATGGGTGGGTGCCGGTCCGTGGCGTGTTCACGGACCACACGGTGAACTGTTGGGCGTGTACGAAGGCAGTGGTCGAACCAGTGAGTCCGGAGAGCGACTCGTGAAACCATCGGTGGTGCTCGACTTCGGTACCACTCCTGTGGTTGGCGGATAGCGTTCACCACAGTGCAAGTCGTCAAGGATCTCTCCGCTTCGCCGTGGCCCGGTCACCGCAGTGTGATCACCATCGGGGCGTACGACGGTGTGCACTTGGGTCATCAAACGGTGATCAATGCGGTTCGGGCCAAGGCTCTCGACAACGATGCGATCAGCGTCGTGGTCACTTTCGATCGTCACCCTGCTTCGGTTGTGCGTCCCGAGTCGGCGCCTTTGTTGTTGACTGATCTCGATCAGAAACTCGAACTCCTCGAATCCACGGGAGTCGATGCAGTTGTGGTGGTGCCCTTCGATTCCACCCAGGCCGGTGAAGAGCCAGCCGCGTTCATTCGGCGGGTGTTGGTCGACTGTCTCGGGGTGCGCCACGTGGCGGTGGGCGAAGACTTCCATTTCGGCAAGAACCGAGCCGGCAACGTGGCGATGTTGCGCACCGAGGGTTCGCGGCACGATTTCACGGTGGGCCCGCTCGGACTGTTGCAGCGTGTCGACGGAGTTGACGAACCAGTGAGCTCCACGGCAATCCGCCGAGCCCTGAAGGGCGGCGACGTTGCCACGGCATCACAACTTCTCGGTCGATACTTCGAGGCCCGAGGTCCGGTCGTCACCGGAGACCAAAGAGGTCGCACCATCGGTTTTGCCACCGCCAATGTGCAGGTCCCGGGCTTCATTTGTCTGCCCGCCGACGGTGTGTATGCGGGCATCTACACACGCCCCGACGGGTCGCGCCATGCGTGTGCCATCAATCTGGGTCGCCGACCCACGTTCTACGAGCACAGCGACACTTCACTGCTCGAGGCTCACCTGATCGATGCCAGCGCCGACCTGTACGGCGAATCTGCCCGCGTGCAGTTCACCCACTTCTTGCGCTCAGAGCGAAAGTTCGACGGTCCCGACGCCCTGATAGCCCAGGTGAAACTCGACATCGATCACGCGAGAGAGTTGATCAACTCTCTTCCGCCCGGCATCCGCCCGTAGAGCGTGGTGCGCTGTTCGAGCGTGCGACCAAGTGGTGAGATCACGGCGTTGAAGCTGTCTTCCGACATCTTCTGACCATGGCTTGCGCCAGCGGCCCGCGAAATGTTCTCGTCCATCAGTGTGCCGCCAAGGTCGTTGCATCCGGCCTGGAGCATTTGGCGCGCACCTTCGACGCCCACCTTCACCCAACTCACCTGAATGTTGTCGATGAGACCGTGGTATGCGATGCGCGCAACTGCGTGCATCAGGATGTTCTCGCGGAATGTGGGGCCGCGACGCGACTTGCGTTGCAGGTAGATGGGCGAGGCCATGTGGACGAAGGGGAGTCCGACAAACTCGGTGAAGCCGCCCGTTTCTTTCTGCAGGTCGCGTGTGACCACCATGTGCCTGGCCCACGAGTCGATGCCTTCGACACTGCCGAACATGATGGTGATGTTGGAGCGCAGGCCGACCTTGTGCGCCTGACGGTGGCATTCCAGCCACTCTTCGGTGTTGATCTTGTCGGGGCAGAGAATCGCTCGGATTTTGTCGTCGAGAATTTCCGCGGCCGTGCCGGGCAACGATGCGAGACCGGCCTCCTTCAGGCGAACGAGGTACGAAGAGAGTGACTCGTCGAGACGACGTGCACCCTCGGTGACCTCGAGCGCAGTGAAGCCGTGCACGTGCATCTCGGGGACGGCATCTTTCACGGCGCGTGCGACGTCGATGTAGTAGTTGCCGTCGAAGTCGGGGTGAATGCCGCCTTGCAGGGTGACTTCGGTGGCGCCCATTGCGGCTGCCTGGGCGGCGCGTTGGGCAATGTCGTCGAGTGTGAGGAGATAAGGCGTGCCACGCAGGTTCAACGACAGGGCGCCCTTGGCGAATCCGCAGAACTTGCACTTGAAGGTGCAGACGTTGGTGTAGTTGATGTTGCGGTTGTGCACCCAAGTCACCGTGTCGCCCACGGCCTGCTGGCGCAGATGGTCGGCGAACTCGGCAATGGCATTCACCTCGCGACCGCGGGCCTTGAACAGCGAGACGATCTGTGATTCGTCGGGGAGGATGCCTCGCTCGACGTCGGCAAAGATTTCTTGAAGATGTCCCGGCGTATGTGACGGCGCGGGCACCAAGACGGGAGCCGGGTTGTTCGCACCCGAATACCACTGGGTCGACTTGTGTCCGACCAGCACGACCTCGGCTCCGTCGTTCACCACATCGGCTGCGCTCACTTTTTCCGGCCACACCGAACCCGGGTCGTCGCGGCCGAGGAGTTCGGCGT
>JBILKS010000271.1:0-2698 GCA_044376595.1 Ilumatobacteraceae bacterium
CACCGAGCGCGTGATCGATGCAATCGGCGGAGTAGACACCACCTCGGAGCGATGCATCATTGCGGTTCAGGGTCCGACGGCGCGCAACGTGCTGTCATTGATCTCCCAAGATGCGGCCAACGTTCCACGATTTGCCGTGCGAGAGGTGAAGATCGCGGGCTCTGTGTGTGTCGTGGCGGGAACCGGGTACACCGGTGAGGATGGTGTGGAGATTGCCGTGCCCGTGGCATCTGCAGAAGCATTGTGGGACGCGCTCTTGTCGGCTGGGGTGATGCCGGCCGGT
Source organism: Ilumatobacteraceae bacterium (assembly GCA_044376595.1). Classification (GTDB taxonomy): domain Bacteria; phylum Actinomycetota; class Acidimicrobiia; order Acidimicrobiales; family Ilumatobacteraceae; genus F1-20-MAGs119. The sequence goes on from JBILKS010000271.1 coordinate 284, forward strand.
CTCGGTGCTCGCGACACGCTGCGTCTCGAGGCGGGCTTGCCCCTGCACGGACACGAGCTGGGGCGTGGAATCACGCCTCTGCAAGCGAATCTCGAATGGGTCGTGGGGTGGAAGAAGGAGACGTTTCGTGGGCGATCAGCGTTGATGGCCGAAAAAGAACGCGGCGTAGCCAGGATCCTGAGAGGTGTGGCCACGGAAGGTCGCCGTCCGCCACGCGAAGGAAGTGCGGTACTCGTCGACGGCGTCGCGGTGGGGGAAGTGACGAGCGGAAATTTCTCGCCAGTTCTGGGCCACGGTGTTGCGATGGCCTTTGTTCCTCCGACACTGCAGGAGGGTCAGATGGTGACTGTCGATGTTCGCGGTTCGAGTCTGATTGGCCAGGTGACCAACATGCCGTTCGTCAAGCGCCGGTAGATGGTTTGTTCGGCTTCATGCCGAAGAGATTCCCCGCATTCTCGGCCATCGTTGTCAACGGGCCGAGACGCTTGGTGAGCTCGCCGAGGTTTTTTGCTATTTCTCCCATTTGCGCCATGGCCGTCAGCGAAGTTCCGACGAGCGGCATCACGGCACGCAACGGTTCTTCAATGTCGTCGAGCAGGCGATTGACCCGTGTGGCGGCCGTGTTGAGATTGCTCATCGTGGCCGCGGTGTTCTCGAGGGTGGTCAACATCAATTCCAATGTGCGACGACTCTGCTGAAGTGCCTTGCCGCCTTCGTCGATGGCCTTTGTTGCCAGATTGACCGGATTGACAGAGAGGAGCAACGCAATGAGTTCGTCGAGTCCGGCAGCGTTGGACGACGCAGAATCGGAGTGCTCGTTGGTCTCAGACATGTTGCCCAACTTTCTGTTCATCGTGGTGCTGTTGTGCTTCCTGTGCCCGAGCGTATTCCTCGAGTGGTGTGCAACTGCACACGAGATTTCTGTCGCCCGACGCGGCATCGATCCGTGACACAGGGGCAAAGTACACGCGGCCCAGTGTCTGGACAGTGGGGTAGAGGGCTGCCTCGCGCGAGTAGCTGCGTTTCCAGTCGGTTGCGGTGTCGGAGACCGTGTGGGGGGCGTGGCGCAGGGGTGACTGCTCCATCGCAATGCCTCCTGTCTCGACATCGGCGATTTCGCGACGAATGGCCAGCATGGCGTCGCAGAAGCGGTCGAGCTCGCAGAGTTCTTCGCTTTCCGTCGGTTCGACCATCAAGGTTCCGGCCACCGGAAAACTGACCGTCGGGGCATGGAATCCGAAGTCCATGAGACGCTTGGCAACGTCGTCGACGGTCACACCGGTTGTCTTGGTGAGCGGACGCAGATCGAGAATGCATTCATGGGCGATACGCCCGTTGGCTCCCCGGTAGAGGACCGGAAAAGCACTTTCGAGGCGGGCGGCAACGTAGTTGGCGTGAAGGATCGCACGTTGTGTGGCTCGGCGCAGACCACCGGGACCCATCATTGCGATATACATCCACGAGATGGGGAGAATGCTTGCGGACCCGAAGGGGGCTGCCGACACAGGTCCCACCGCGTGGGGGTGAAGCGGTGGAGATGTGTGAGCGATGGAGCCGAAATCAATTTCGGAGGGAAGGAAAGCCGCAAGGTGCTGGCGAACCGCCACCGGGCCAACGCCGGGGCCGCCGCCACCGTGGGGAATGCAGAAAGTTTTGTGCAGATTGAGGTGGCTGACATCGGCACCGAACTTGCCAGGTTGAGCCAAGCCCACCAGTGCATTGAGGTTGGCGCCGTCGACGTAGACCTGTCCGCCGGCGTCGTGCACCATGCCGCAAATCCGTGCCACGGCCTCTTCGAACACTCCGTGTGTGGACGGATAGGTGATCATCAGCGCGGCGAGAGCGTCGCCTGCCGCAACGATGTGCGTTGCCAAGTCGTCGACGTCGACGTTGCCCAAATCGTCGCACTTCACCACGCGCACCGTCATTCCGGCCATTACCGCGCTTGCCGCATTGGTTCCGTGTGCGCTGGAGGGGATGAGACAGATTGTGCGTTGGGTGTCACCTCGCGACACGTGGAAGCCACGAATGGCCAGTAGCCCGGCAAACTCGCCCTGGCTGCCGGCATTTGGCTGCAGACTGACTGCGTCGTACCCGGTGATGGCACACAGCCAGCTCTCGAGCTCCCGGATCATCGTGAGCGAACCCTTGACGTCGCTTCGGGGGGCGAAGGGGTGGAGATTGGCGAACTCCGGCCACGTGATGGGAATCATCTCCGACGTGGCGTTGAGTTTCATGGTGCATGACCCGAGTGGAATCATGGTGCGATCGAGCGCGAGGTCCTTGTCGGCCAAACGGCGCAGATACCGGAGCATTTCGTGTTCGGTGCGATACGCGGTGAAAGCCCGGTGTTCGAGGAAGGCATCGGTTCGCGGAGGATCAAGCGGTGAGTCGAGGGGCTCCGCCCAGACGGCC
>JBILKS010000272.1:0-2697 GCA_044376595.1 Ilumatobacteraceae bacterium
ACGAGGGGATCCACCGTTTCGAGATGACTGGGGTTGGCCGCCAACTCGACGTCGATCACGTCGCCCTCGAGTGAGGTGATCTTTCCGTGTGCACCGAGGTGATACTTCACGTCGCCCGAACCCTGCACGGAGTTGGCATTGATGTGCCCTTCGAACTCCTTGAAGATCTGGTCGTAGCTCTTGCCAACGATGTTGGCGAGCACGTTGAGTCGACCACGGTGGGCCATGCCGATCATCGCACCGTCGAGGTGCTCGGCCGCGGCCGCGGAGAGAATCGTGTCGATCACCGGAATCACCGACTCGGAACCGTCGAGGCCGAATCGCTTGGTACCGACGTATTTGGTGGCGAGGAACTTCTCGAACGCCTCGGCGGCATTCAGGCGCTCCATGACCCGGTTCTTCTGAGCCAGCGACGGCCGGAACTGCACACCCTCGAGGCGGGCCTGGATCCACTTCTGCTCTTCGGTGTTCTGGATGTGCATGTACTCGACGCCGATGGTGCCGCAGTACGACTCACGCAACGTGGACAACAACGCTCCGAGTTCTTGCTTGTCGCGTCCGCCGACGCCACCGGTGAGGAACTCGCGCTCGAGGTCCCAGATGCTCAATCCGTAGGTTGCAGGATCGAGTTCCTGGGGAAGAGTGGGCTCTTTCCAGCGCAACGGATCGAGGTCGGCCATGAGATGGCCCCGCACCCGGTGCGCGCGAATGAGGTTGGCAACCTGCAACTGCTTGTGCAGACGCTCGTCTTCGTTGTCGGAGACGTTGTTGTCGTGACGCCAACGCTCGGCCTTGTACGGAACGCCGAGGCTGGCGAAAATTTCGTCGTAGAAGCCATGCTCGCCCACCAACAACTCGTGGACGCGCTTCAGGAACATGCCGCTTTCGGCGCCTTGAATGATGCGATGGTCGTAGGTGCTGGTCACGGTGACCACTTTCGACACGCCCAGTTTCGACAGCGCACGCTCGTCGGCCCCTTGGAACTCGGCCGGATAGTCGATGGAACCGACTCCGACGATCACGCCCTGGCCCGGCATCAATCGTGGCACCGACTGCACGGTGCCGATGGTTCCGGGGTTGGTCAACGTGATGGTGGCACCCTGGAAGTCCGTGACTGCCAACTTGTTGGTCTTGACCTTGCGAATCAACTCTTCGTAGGCATTCAAGAACTCGGCGAAGGTCATTGTTCCGGCATCTCGCAGAACAGGCACCACCAAGGTGCGCGAACCGTCGGCCTTGGCCACGTCGACGGCCAGACCCATGTTCAACGAGGAGTTGCGCACGATCTGCGGTGCCCCCGCATCGTCGGCAACGTACGAGTTGTTCATTGCAGGAACCGCGTCGGCGATTGCTCGGACGATGGCGTAACCGATGAGGTGGGTGAAGGACACCTTGCCCATCCCGCCACGCACCATGTAGGAGTTGATTGCTTGGCGATTCACCTCGAGGAGTCGTGCCGGAACGTTGCGGAAGCTCGTGGCAGTGGGCACGGTGAGGCTGCGCTCCATGTTGGCAACGATGGCCGCGCCTGCACCACGGATGGGCTCACCGACAACCGCAGAAGTGGCGGTCTTGGCCGGAGCTGCCGCACCGTTTGCGGCGGGAGCTGCCGCACCGTTTGTGGCCGGGGCTGCGGTTGCCACAGGAGCAGGCGCAGAGGTGACTCCGGGCACTGCGCCAGCATGTCCGGGGGTGTAGTCGCTGAAGAACTCTCGCCATGTGTCGGACACCGCAGTGGGGTCGATCCGGTACTGCTCGTACATTTCGTCGACGAGCCAGGAGTTCGTGCCAAAGGTGTCGGGGGAAGAAGGTGCCATCGCAGAAAATCGTACTCTTCGCACCCGAGGCGGAAAGGATTACGAACGGCCTTTCTTATAGAATTTGACCATGACGCACCCCTCAGCGCAGTCCATCACCGCCCCGCTCCCCCGTCGATCCTTCCATCGCATTCGCGCGGTCGCCGTTGTGGCCGCCGTCGCCTCACTCGCTTTTGCCGCATGTGGCGGCGGCGACTCCGCACCGGCCGACACAATTCCCGCCGACACGCAACTGGTCGTCACAGCAGTTCCCTCGATCCGCTTCGATGCCGAGAAGTATTCGGCCACCGCTGGCGACATCTCCATCGGCTACATCAATGAAGATTCGGTGCGACACACCCTGATCGTGGTGAAGGACGGCTCAAAGGTTCCTGACTTCAAGCTCGAAATCGGCAAGAAGGGCGACGTCGACTACGGCAACGTCACACTCGAAGCCGGCGTGTACGAACTGTTCTGCGATGTGCCCGGCCATCAAAACATGAAGGCCGAGTTCACCGTCAACTAACCGGTACGGGGCGAATCGCCACGGGAATCGCACTCATCACGGGGATACCCGTGATGGCGTCGTATCCGCTCTCCAAGTCGATCAAGGCTCCGGTGGTGGAGCCAACGATCCCGAGATCCGACGGAGTATCGGGCAAACCACCCCACGCGTGAGCCATCGAAACAGTTCCACGACTCACGTCGTCGGCCGCCTTGACCACTGCTTTGATGGCGCCCTTCGGCGAAGCCACTTCCACCGTGTCGCCGTCGTTGATGCCGAGCGCGGCAAGGTCGGCGGAGTTGATGTGCGCGAAGTTGGTGCCCTCGCGTGCGCGCAACTTCTCCACCTCGCGCCCCGATGAGTTGAAGACGCTCTTCAGGCGACGTGTGCTCATGC
>JBILKS010000273.1:0-2695 GCA_044376595.1 Ilumatobacteraceae bacterium
GAACGCAGTGGTTCGACCAACTGCAATGTCATGTCCTCGGGCAGACCACCGACGTTGTGATGACTCTTGATCACCGATGCAGTCCCGTCGCTGCCGCCGCTTTCGATGACGTCGGGATACAGCGTTCCCTGCACCAGGAACTCTGCGTCGGTGACGCCACCCGTGTTCTCCTCGAAGATGCGCACGAAGAGTTCTCCGATGGCCTTCCGTTTCGCTTCGGGTTCGGTGACGCCACGCAGTTTGTCGAAGAACTTCTCCCCCGCCCGCACATGGATGAGTTCGATACCCATGTTGCGCTGGAACATCTCCACCACTTGTTCACTCTCGCCCTTGCGCATCAATCCCGTGTCGACGTACACACAGGTCAACTGCGCACCGATGGCCTTGTGCACCAGCGCTGCGGCCACCGAAGAGTCGACACCACCAGACAGACCGCAAATTGCGCGCGCCGTGCCCACTTGCTCACGGATCGCCGTCACCTGCGTGTCGATGATGGAGCCCATCGTCCACGTGGGGCGACATCCTGCGAGATCGATCAGGAAGCGGCGCAACACTTCCTGGCCGTGATCGGAATGCACCACCTCCGGATGGAACTGCACTGCCCACACCTTGCGATCAGGACTCTCCATCACCGCAGTGGGAGCGTCGGGCGAAGAAGCCGTTGCCGTGAAACCGTCGGGCACCCGCGACACAAAATCGAAGTGACTCATCCACACGGAGTACTGATCAGGAAGATCGCCCAACAGACTCGTGTTCGACGATGTGCGCGTGAGAGTCGCGCGCCCGTACTCGCCACGGCCGCCCCGAGCCACCTCGCCACCAAGTTGCTGGGCGATGAGTTGATGGCCGTAGCAAATGCCAAAGATCGGCACACCCAGGTCGTAGATGGCCGGGTCGAGCATGGGGGCTCCGGGTACGTGCACACTCTTTGGCCCGCCCGACAGGATGATTGCCTTCGGGTCCTTGGCCATCACTTCGGCCGCGGTGATCCGGTGCGGCACGATTTCCGAGTACACGCTGGCCTCGCGCACACGGCGGGCAATCAGTTGCGCGTACTGGGCACCGAAATCGACCACAAGAACGGTGTCGTAGTCGCGCGCCATTACGTGTGACCTTAGTTGCCGATTGGCATGGTGGACCCTGCCGGTGTGACGATGGAGACGTGTCCACGCCCGTGACCCCAAACGCGCCCGCAAACCCGGCAAGCCCGGCGACAACTACCGTCCTGGTCACCGAGACCACCGTGTACGTCTACGACCTCGACAAGGATCCATCCGACTGCATCGGACTTCTCCCGAAACCAGGTTGCGGAAAGAAGCCGGTCGATGCCGGCGACCGTGGCGGATCGCTCCAATACGCCACCTTCGGGATCATTCTTCTCGGCCTTGCCGTGATCTTCACCGTGGTCTTCCGCAACGTCCTGCGAGCCGACAGGCGCAAGGCCGCCGTGGCGATCGACCCCGACACCAAATGGCACAAATCCGCCGAATAGCCCTAGCCTGAGGTCCAGTCGAAAGACTGAAGACAAACAAAAACAACTCCTTGCGGGGTGTGGGTGAAAGTCCCGACCGGCGGTGACAGTCCGCGAACCCTTCCACTTCGGTGGTGGGGCCGACTCGGTGAAATTCCGAGGCCGACGGTAAGAGTCCGGATGAGAGCAAGGTGGAGGCATGAACGTTGATTCGGGCACACTCCGTGTGCACGACGAACAATTCATGCGTCGTGCCCTGGGCACGGCGCTGCAGGCGCGTCTCATTTCGCGTCCCAACCCATGGGTGGGTGCGGTTGTCGTTGCACTCGACGGGTCCACGTACGAAGGATGCACCGTCGCGCCCGGCGGGCCCCATGCAGAGATCACCGCGCTGAAACGCGCCGGCGACAGTGCCCGCGGAGCCACCTTGTACTGCACTCTCGAGCCCTGCTCGCACACCGGACGTACGGGTCCGTGCACGCAAGCCATCATCGATGCCGGCATCGCTCGCGTGGTGGTGGGAGTCGAAGATCCCGATGTCAAAGTTGCCGGGTCAGGAATCAGTCGACTGCGTGAAGCCGGCATCAGTGTCGACATCGGCGTGTGCGCCGATCAGGTACGCACGCAGTTGGCCGCCTATTTGCACCACCGGAGCACTGGTCGCCCGTTCGTCGTGCTCAAGATGGCCAGCACACTCGACGGCCGGACAGCGGCCGCCGACGGAACCAGTCGGTGGATCACCGGTGACATCGCGCGGCAACGCGTGCACGAACTGCGTGCGGAAAGTGACGCCGTACTCGTGGGTGCAGGAACTGTTCGTGCCGATAATCCGGCTCTCACTGTGCGCGATGCCGCTGGGCCTTCGCCACGGCGCGTGGTGCTCGGCATCGCCGACCCACAGGCTCATGTTCATCCCTGCACCGAATACACGGGGGATCTTGCGGTGCTTCTGGATCAACTCGGAAGCGAAGATGTGCTGCAACTGTTGGTCGAGGGTGGCGCCCGCGTCGCCGGAGATTTTCACCGTGCCGGTTTGGTGAATCGCTACGTGTTTCATCTTGCTCCGGCCATCGCCGGCGGCGGCGACGCGCCCGGGATCTTTGCCGGCGCGGCCACCGCCAACATCGCCGACATGTGGCGTGGTCGGTTGGTCTCGGTTCAACAACTCGGCGACGACCTCGAAGTCGTTGTCGAACCCGCAGCTCCTGTCAGTCAAGTCTCTCC
>JBILKS010000274.1:0-2693 GCA_044376595.1 Ilumatobacteraceae bacterium
TCCGGATAAGCGGATGCCGGAAGGTTGGGAATGACCAGACATGGCAGGACACCAACGCAACAGAAAACCGCTGCGAACGCCGAGACATGAAGAGATCCTAGGTCAGGCCACCTGTGAATGGGCCTGGGGCACAGGGCTCAATCTGTTTCGACTTGGAACAACGAGTCGAACACGTCCTTGGGCGGCAAGGGAATCAGTTCTGCCGTGACTTTTGTTGCGCTGCTGCTTGCATCGTTGCAGAAGTCACAGTTGCCGTTGACCTCACGAGAAATGAGTGGGGTGAGTTCGATGGTTCCCGATGTCCCCGACCATTTGCTCTGAGCCTGACCCGGATTCACGGCACCTTCGAGATATTCCCACGTGTCCATCTTTGTGTCGATGACGACCTTGGAGAGAATGTCGGGAAGATTGCTGTCGTACACGATCACATTGAACGTGCCGTCGCTGTTGCGTGTGACTCCAACAGGCAACAGAGCATGGCCCGAGGTCTTGCTGTAGATGCCCATGGTGGAAAAAACGCCGTTCTTGAGTCCGCGCAGCAAGGCATCGAGAACGCCCTGGACTCCGTCGGCGCGAATCTCCGCTGTGTCAGCCAACACCTGCGGAGCGAACTGTGTTGCCCACCAGTAGTCGATCTGGTTGATCAGTTTGGGATCATTCGGGTCGAGATCAGAGACAGCAGTGGCACCGGGCTTCAAGTCCTCGATCTTCACCGCTCCGGAGGCAAGCAGTGCGCTCATCACCACCATGCCTTCGCAGCGCCCGCCGGCAACCTGCTTGTTCAACAACTCGAGTCGTTCTTTGGCCTGATTCGTCAACTCGCAGTCCTCCGCTGCTTTGTTGACACACACGTTGTCGGCACCGAACAGCGTGACGAACTCGCTCGGGTCGAATGTGTCGCCGGAGTACTGGTAGTTGCCCCAGTTGGCGAACGAAAACTTGCTTTCCTGTCGGTAGCCGCTGTCGACGCACAGCTCGCCGGAGCCGAACTCCGCTGGTGCGGGGCCATCGCAGGAGACAGCCGATGTCCGAGATCCTGCTCGGGTAGCAGATCTCTCGTCTTTGTTCAGCTCGGCAAGTGCAGATTGGGCATCAGCGACATCCGTGCCGCCGCCCGCCGAACCGCCTCCACCGCAAGCAGCAAGGACCGACATGAGCAGACCGACAGAAATCGGTGCAACAAATGAACGAACGCGTCGCGCCACAATCATCCCTTGATCGGAATGGCTACCGATACCTTGTCGCGCAACTTGGTGTGAATCTCGATCAGATCAGGCAACTTGGCGTGGTACTTGCCGGCAACCATTCTCGACTCTTCCTCGGGAGTGAAGAAGATCATCTCTTTGTGAGCCACATCCGCGGGCAGAAGTTCGCCCAAACTCGAAGTTCCCGTGTTGTTGCCAATGAACATGGCTTGTCGTGCCGCGTTGAGGGGGTCGAGCATGTAGTTGATGAAGTCGTACGCCGCTCCGGCGTGACGGGCACCCTTGACGATGCAGTAGTTGTCCATCCACTTTTCGGTGGTGGGCGCACCGACAGCCCACTTCCAAGGTGAAGGATCCTGGCCAGCCTCTTCGAGAGCGACGAGACAGCGTCGCGCATCTCCGTTGAATGCCTGCGACAAGGCGTACGGGGCATCGAGGATCGAGCCCTGCGGGGCGGAGTCGAGGGCCACCAAGTGAGGGGCCAGTTCATTCAACAAGAACTCCTCGCATGCCTTGATGTCGCTGTCCGACTCGGTGGTCCAGTCGATGCCGTTGGCCCAGAAATACAGGCCCGTGGAGTTGGTTGGCGCATCGATGAGGGAAGTCTTGCCGCTTGCCGGCCCCTTTGCGGCTTCGATGAATTCGCTCCACGTGGTGATGGGTGTCTCGATCACCCTGCTGTCGTACAGCCAGCCCACGGTTCCTGACGCCTTGCACACCGAGTAGGTGTTCTTGCGGTCCCACTCTTGATCGATGAAACCGGCATCGATCTGATTGAAGTTTGGGATCTGGGAGAGATCGAGTTGTTCGATCAGCTCACGGCGCACCAGCTCGGGTATGAACATACCCGTGGGGCACACCACGTCGAATCCACTGCGTCCCCGAGCTGCTGTCAACTGTGCGATGAGATCCTCGTTCGAGTCGTAAATGGCGACATCGATGTCGCCCCATGACGTGAGAATCTCGGGGTCCACATAATCGGCCCAGTCGTAGACGCGGAGACGGCGCTCGACCAAAGTGGATGCTGTGGGAGCAGACTGGTAGTAGTTGTAGACCTTGTCCCCGCAACTCGCAAGGAATGCCGCGGCGGCACCGGCGCCAAGCGCACCAAGGAAGCGACGGCGATTCATCGCCGAGGCCACTTCGGATTGGACACGGTCGGCGACCGACTCGTGAGCAAGGATACGGAATGGCTCTGGCTTGTCTGTCATCACCAAAATCTAGCCTTTTTTTCTGACCGACGACCATCCGGAAAGTGTGCCTAGCCTTGCCTGCGATGAAGCCTTTTGGCCCTGCCCGAATGGGCCCGCTCGCACTGGTGCTCACCATGTTCGCAACGGCGGCATGCAGCGAGAACCGCACTTCGCCCGCTTCATCCACTCCCCCTTCGTCCGCTCTCCCTGTGTCCAGCACACCTTCACCGACCTCGCCTATCGAATGGAAAAAGTGCGGCGACATCGAGTGTGCCGAGATCCGGGTTCCGCTCGA
>JBILKS010000275.1:0-2691 GCA_044376595.1 Ilumatobacteraceae bacterium
TAGAAGTCGACCGTGGCATCGTCCCCGTTCTGCGCGAACAGATGGTGGCGTGGCCCAACGTAGAAGTGCACGAAGCCGACGCAATGGATCTGAACTGGGTGGAGTTCATTCGTACGGCCAACGTGGCACGCGGCCGCGACGCCGATGCCGGCGTGCACGTGGTGGCCAACCTCCCGTACAACATCGCCACGCCCCTGGTGGCCGATCTCCTCGACCACGTTCCCCAAGTGAGCCACATGTTGGTGATGGTGCAGGCCGAAGTGGGCCAGCGCTTCTGTGCTGCACCGGGCTCCGATGCATACGGAGCGGTCAGCGTGAAAGTTGCCTACTGGGCCCAGGCCGACATCGCCGGCATGGTGCCGGCCACCGTCTTTCTTCCGCGCCCCAAGGTGGAGTCGGCACTCGTTCGCATCGTGCGGCGCACCACACCCGCCGTTGCCGACATCGCCCCTGATCAGATCTTTCCCCTCGTGCGTGCGGCATTCGCCAAACGTCGCAAGATGTTGCGCTCGGCACTTGCCGGCGTGGTGACAGTGGAACAAATGGAAGTTGCCGGGATCGACCCCACGGCACGTGCCGAACAACTCGACATCAACGACTGGGGTCGCCTTGCACACGTCGTTGCCCTGCCGTCATGACCATCGAGACGTGCATCGCCCACGCAAAGCTGACGCTCACATTGCGCGTCACCGGAACACGTGACGACGGCTATCACCTCATCGATGCCGAGATGGTGAGTCTCGACCTGTGCGACACAGTGGAGATCACGCCTGTCGACACCGACAGCACGCTCACAGTCGACGGCCCGTACGCCGAAGGCATCGAGGTCAGCGACACGAACTTGGTGCTGCGTGCACTGCGTCTCGCCGATCGTCGCGCACAGGTACATCTCGTCAAGAACATTCCCCACGGTGGTGGGCTTGGTGGCGGCTCGGCCGATGCGGCAGCCATCCTCACGTGGGCCGGCTTCACCGACCTCGATGCCGCGTCACGCCTCGGTGCAGACATTCCGTTCTGCATGGTGGGCGGCCGGGCCCGGGTCACCGGCATCGGCGACGTCATCACGCCGCTTGCCCCCGAACCACTCGACATCACATTGGTGATTCCGCCCTTCGGAGTGCCGACCCCGGCTGTGTACGCAACGTGGGATGCCCTCGGTGGACCACGTCACGAGGGTGGCCCGAACGGCGCCAACGACCTGGAACCGGCCGCATTGGTGACCGAACCGCGCCTCAGCCGCGTCCGCGACCGCATCGGAGACGTGGCGGGAGTGGCACCCCTGCTGGCAGGCAGTGGATCGACGTGGTTCTTGCGGGGTCACTACCCGTGGTTGGCGGAAGCACTGCCCGACATGGCAGTGGTCCTCACGCGAACGCGTACGTAGAAAAAAGGAAGCTATTTACGACGCTGGTGACGGGTGCGACGGAGCATCTTCTTGTGCTTCTTCTTGCGCATCCGCTTGCGGCGCTTCTTGATCAGTGAACCCATAAGGATCCGCACGCTATCGGGATCTGCAGTGAAATGGAAAACGAATCGCCCGCTAGCCTTTCCGTACTCTCGGCCTTCGGCCGGAGCCTTCCGAGGTCGTTCAATTGGCAGGACAGCGGGTTTTGGTCCCGCTTATAGGGGTTCGAGTCCTCTCCTCGGAGCTGTGCTTACCGTTCGCACGGAGCTGTGTCTCCCGTTCGCACGGAGCTGTGCTTACCGTTGGCACGGAGATGTGCTGACGTTTGCCGTTTTCGGGGGCTTTCCCTCGGCGTTCTACACTCAGTCACAATGAACGGGCTGAACATCGACAAGGTCACCACCAAGAGACTGTCGTTGTACACCGGCAGAACTCACCCGCAGTTGGCCGAAGAAGTGGCCCACCACTTGGGCATCCGCCTCGGGGATGCCAACGTCGTCGAGTTTGCCAACGGTGAACTGCGGCCACGTTTCGCAGACAGTGTGCGTGGTGGCGACGTGTTCGTGATGCAAACCCACTACGGCTGGAACGGTCGCTCCATCAACGACTCGATCATGGAACAACTGATCATGATCGATGCCGCGTATCGCGCGTCGGCCAAGCGCATCACTGCTGTCTGTCCGTTCTACGGATACGCCCGACAAGACCGCAAAGCCGAAGGTCGCGAGCCCATCACTGCACGCCTCATCGCCGACATGTTCCGTGCCGCCGGCGCCGGCCGCATGGTGTCGATCGACCTGCACAGCGGCCAGATCCAGGGCTTCTTCGACGGACCTGTCGACCACCTCACCGCCATGCCGGTACTCGAGGATTACGTGCGCAAGAACACCAAGGACGAAGTGGTGATCGTGTCGCCCGATGCCGGCCGGGTGAAAGTGGCCGAACGTTTCGCCCAGCACCTCTCCGATCGCAATGCCGACGTGGCCTTCATCAACAAGCGCCGCCCGAAGGGCACCACCAACGTGGCCGTGGCCAAGGAAGTCATCGGTGAAGTCGACGGACGGCTCTGCATCCTCACCGACGACATGATCGACACGGGCGGCACCATCGTGTCGGCCGCCGACCTCCTGTTAGAGCGCGGTGCCACCGAGGTGTGGGCCATGGCCACGCACGGAGTTCTCTCCGGCCCCGCCATCGAGCGCCTCGAAAAAAGTGGCATCTCGCGCGTGGTTCTCACCAACACCCTGCCCTTGGCTCCGGAAATGCGCATCCCGAAGATCGAAGTT
>JBILKS010000022.1:0-8827 GCA_044376595.1 Ilumatobacteraceae bacterium
CCCGTCACGGTGCTCGACGGCACCACACAGCACGACAGAATCACGATGAAGGCATGAATCACACATGAACGAACAGAACCCGCAACGTCAGGACATGGTCCGCCAGGTCGTGGAAGTCAGTTACCGGTATGCGAGCGGTATCGATCTCCGTGATTGGGACATGTATCGAACGTGTTTCACGGATCCGTGCACCTTCGATTTTTCCTCGTTTTCCGGCCGTCCGGCGGCATCGATGCCTGCGCAGACATGGGTCGACAACGTACGGTCGCTGAACGGCAACTTCGATGCCACCCAGCACGTGATGACCAATCACATGGTCACGCCGACCGGCGCCACTTCAGCTCGATGCATCACCGAACTTCGTGCCCAACACTGGTTTTCCCCCGAAACGATGGAATCGTTCGGCAAAGGTGGTGAAGTCAACTGGTGCGAGCTGGGCGGGCACTACACCAACGATCTCGTCCTCGACGGCGAAATCTGGCGCATTGCCACCTGCCGTCTCACCGTTCGCTGGAGACTCGGCAACGAGCAGATCTTCGATCTCGCGCGAAATCGGCCCCGCGGCTGACCAAGAACAATCGAGAAACATCAGGAGAAACACATGGACATCTATCGAGCGCTCTACACCACCCGCGCCATGCGGCGGGTCAAGCCGGACCCGATTCCCGACGACGTCGTTGCACGCATCATGGATGCCGTGATCCGGGCCCCATCGGGTGGCAATCAGCAGAAGTGGCGCTTCCTCCTTCTCACCGACCCTGCAAAGAAACTGGCTCTCCAGAAGCTGTACCGCGAAGGTCTGACCGAGTTGAACGCCACCCAATACAAGGCTGTCATGGATCTCATTGCCAATGGCGATCCACAGGATCCCGAGGTGATTCAGGCCAAGAAGACCAACGCCTCGGCCGAGTGGTTGGCCGACAACCTCCACGAGGTGCCACTGATCGTTTTTGCGTGGGGCAAACCGAACGGTGAGAGTTCGATTTATCCCGCGTTGTGGAGCCTTCAGTTGGCAGCCAACGCCGAAGGAATCGGCTCAGCCCTCACGACCTTGATCTTCAAGAAGCACACCGCCCAGGTATTGGAGATCCTCGAGGCGCCCGAGCCAGGAGAATGGGTTCCCATGGCCATGGTCACGATGGGGTATCCCACCGGCAAGTGGGCCGTGGCAAAACGGCAACCAGCCCACGAAGTCACATTCCAGGAGACGTGGGGAAATCCGGTTCCGTGGAGGGTTGATTCCCCGCTCTGGCACTAGCGTTCAGTCGTCCCTGCGGTCCCCCGGAGAACTCATGCAGAACGCACCTCGCAAGGCAGTCACCGTTCCGGTGCTGCTCGACATGAAGCAACGCGGCGAGAAGATCGCCATGGTCACCGCCTACGACGCAACGTTTGCGGCCATCGTCGATGCGGCGGGCGTCGATGTGATCCTCGTCGGAGATTCGGTGGCGACGGTGATCCAAGGTGAGTCCACCACACTTCCCGTCTCGATGGATGAGATGGCCTACCACGTGCGCCTCGTCAAGAAGGCCGCACCCAAGGCCCTGATCGTCGGCGACCTTCCGTTCGGCTCTTACCAAGTCAACACTGGTCAGGCCGTGGAAAATGCAGTCCGGCTGATCAAGGCTGGGGCACAAAGCGTGAAGTTGGAGGGCGGGACAACGGTTGCCCATGCCATTCGGGCCATTGCCGACGCCGACATTCCCGTGATGGGTCACATAGGCCTTACTCCACAAAGTGTCCATCGCATGGGTGGCCACAAAGTGCAAGGTCGCAATGACGGCTTCGAAGCAGGCGGGCGCCAGCGCCTCTTGGAAGATGCCCATGCAGTCGAGCAAGCTGGCGCCTTTGCCGTCGTCATGGAGGGAATCCCAGCCACTCTTGCGGCAGAGATCACGGAAAAACTGTCCATCCCCACAATAGGAATCGGCGCCGGCGTCCACTGCGACGGCCAGGTTTTGGTTCTCCACGACATCCTTGGCCTCAGCGAGCGCGAACTGACGTTCACAAAGAAGTTTGCCAACCTTCGCGAGACCAGCATCGGCGCATGCTCCCAATACGTGGCCGAGGTGCGTACCGGCGTCTGGCCCGACGACGCACACTCGTTTCGCTGAGGTTCCACCATGCACATCGTGCGAACCGTCGCTGACCTTCGCAGCGAACTGAGTTCAGCGCGAGTCCAACAGCGCTCAATCGGCTTCGTTCCCACGATGGGTGCGTTGCATCGGGGTCATGCCCAGTTGATTAGGCGCAGCGTCTCCGAGTGCGACATCACCGTGGCTTCCATTTTCGTGAATCCGCTCCAGTTCAACAATTCCGCCGATCTCGACACGTATCCGAAGACGATGGAAACTGATCTCGAGTTGTGTGCTCGACTCGGCGTCGAGATCGTGTTCGCCCCCGATGCCCAAGAGATGTATCCCGATGGATTCGAAACGCACGTTCATCCGGGCAGTCTCGCAACCCGCTACGAAGGTGCCTCCCGACCCGGCCATTTCGAGGGCATGTGCACGGTGGTTGCGAAGTTGCTTCTCATGGTGCAGCCGACATATGCATTCTTCGGCAAGAAGGACTACCAGCAACTGGCCATCGTGAAACGCATGGCGATCGACTTCAATCTGGAGACATCAATCGTGGGTTGCGAGACGATACGGGACGAAGACGGCTTGGCGCTCTCGAGTCGCAATGTGCGTCTCGATGCAACATCTCGCCGCGAGGCAACAGTTCTGCCACGTGCACTTTCCCGTGTGCGCGAGTTGTTGCGCGCAGGAAGCACCGTCGACGCGGCACGAAACGAGGGGCTTTCGCTTTTGTCGAGCCAGCCGGGACTAGTTGTCGACTATCTCGAGATTGTCGACAAGGAGACCCTTTCTGCACCATTGGGTCTCCCCCCGCTCGATTCGCTCGTCGTCCTTGGAGCAGTGACGGTGGCCGGCGTCCACCTGATCGACAATCTGGAAATCGAAGATCACATCGAGTAGGGCGGTATTTCCCATGCAGAGCACATTCCCCCGACCAGATGCCCACGAGCTGGTTCGCCAATACGAACGAAGTCGCCATCGCATCGTCGGCCTTCTCGCTGATCTCAGCGAAGATTCCTCGTCTCTGCATGTGCAGGCCTGTCCCGCATGGAATGTCCAACAGTTGGTGAGCCACATCGTCGGCCTCGCAACGGAAGTGTCGTCGGGCAATCCTCCCGGTGGCGACTCCCAGGCTTGGGTCGATCAGATCAATGCCGCTCGTAGTTCGCTGTCTGTTCGTGATCTCATCGAAGAATGGAACACCTCAGGTCCTGCCTTCGAGGCCTTGGCGGCAACGACCCCCCGCCTCGCTTTTCCCCTTTCCTACGATCTGGTTGTCCACGAACACGATCTACGCCAGGCGTTGGCACAACCGGGTGCGCGCGACGACGAGAGCGTGTTGGTGTCCATGTATGTCGGCGCAATGTTGCTCGACGGTGACCTGAAGAAGAACAGCGCCGGTTCAGTCCGCCTCCGAGTCGAAGAACACGAATGGATCTGCGGCGAGGGCCCTGAGGTTCTTGCATTGGAGTTGGAAGCCGACCCACGATGGCCTCATCCCACGTGGGAACTGTTGCGTCTCACCGGTAGCCGCAGATCGGCGGCCCAGCTTTCCCGGTACCCGTGGCAGGGGTCTCTGAGCGACGTGGCTACGTCGATGTTCCACATGGATCTGCCGAGTCAGGACAATGACGAATAGGTCTAGCGCTTCAACGTGATGTCACGTTGGTGCACCCGCAGTCGAAGAGTGTGCACCCCGTCGCCCGACAACACCCCTCCCCGGGCCAACATGCGTCCGTGTTGCCAATTCGCAAGACCCAGTTCAGGCCGATCGAGGGCATATTGCCCGTCCACCCAACGCGAGAACCCGTCGCCCACGAACGGGGCGTTTGCCTCGGTCCATGCTGCATCGTGATCCACTTGTCGCGAGCTGATGACCGACAGCACGAACTGGGGGCTGTGGGCATTGAACAGAACGATGCCTTGGTGAAACCCGTCGACCATCGCCACCGAGATCTCGGGAATCGTGTCCCACTCCCATTCCCGGGCCAGATCTACCGTTCTTTCCACACGCCATTCGATCATCGTGCTGTCAGGAAGCATCCCAGCGGCATCAGCATCATCTCGCGACAGATGCACGATGACACGCCCGGGACCGGTAGCCACTGCCTGCTCCAGACCGGCGACCATCTCGAGGATGTCATTGCGGGCATTGGCGCGTTCCAAAACGATCACGTTGAGCGTGTTGCACACCTTGCGATCGAGAGACGTGGCAATGGTCGACGCAAGACGGCCTTCTTCACGATCAGCTGACACCAAGAACCATGCTCCACCGGTTCCGTGAAGGGACACGGGGACGCCCGATTGGCGGGCGATTGCTCCGAGTTGGTCGACGGTTGGTCCGGAGCCACGCGCCACGGCCAACGCCAACCGTGAGTCGGAGAACAGTGCCCATCCGGCGGCGTGCCGGGGCGAGTCGACCAGTTGGACACACCCGGCGGGAAGGCCCGCCTCGGACAAGGCAGGAAGCAGGACGTGATCGCGCAACGTACGGGCTGTCCCGAGGGCATCGCTGCCAATCCGAAAAACAACGGTGTTTCCACTCTTCAACACACCCGTCGCATCCGCAAAAACATTGGGACGTCCCTCGAAGACGAACGCAACGACCCCGAGTGGCGCACGCCATGTCTCCACGTTCCAACCATCGTGTTCGATCACTCCCACCCGTTGATCGCGAGCCAAATCAAGGCCCGCCCACATGGTCAGGCCCGCCACCATGTCGGCACGCATCTTCGGGGTCAACTCCAGTCGACCAGTTGTCCGACCGCGCTTCTTGGCATCGTCGACATCGAGGCGATTTGCCTCAAGAACTGGAGCAAACACGGCATCATCAGCGATCTTCGCGGCAAACAATCCGAAGAAGTTGTCGATCTGCCCGTCAGCGACAAGGCCCAACTCTCGGAAGGCAACCAGCGCACCGGTCACGGCTTCCTTGGCTATCGCCGCATCATCTGCCCGGACGTGCAGCAACTCCCCCCGCGATTGCACGGCCAGAAGTTTGTCCCCCTCACGAAACTCTGCCGCCAACGTCTCGGAGACCGTGACAACACTGTCTCCGACGACGAAGCGATCCCCCGTCCGTACGGCCCCTAGTGAGCTTTTGTCGGATGTCGATGCAGCGTCCATGCGAGAGCACAGCGTACGACATAGCCTCGGTTTCATGAGTGAGATTCCGTCCGACCAGTTCTACTTTCGTCAACTCCTCTCCGGACGGGACTTTGCCGTTGGCGATCGGATAGCCGCGCAAATGGTGAACTTCGTCTACTTGTTGGGTGATCGAGCAACCGGCGACTGCGTCGTCGTCGACCCCGCATATGCCGTGGAAGAACTCGCCGACATTGTTGAAGCTGACGGCATGCGCCTCACAGGTGTGTTGGCGACCCACTACCACCCGGATCACATTGGCGGATCAATGATGGGCTACCGCATCGAGGGAATCAGCAGACTCCTCGAAACGGCGTCACTGCCGATCCACGTGAATGAGGCAGAGGTACCTTGGGTCTTGCGTACCACGGGTGTTTCCGAGACCGATCTTGTGGCGCACGATGCCGGCGACACGTTGAGGGTCGGGAACCTCGAGATATGTTTCGTTCACACGCCCGGCCACACGCCGGGAAGTCAATGCTTTTTGGCCAACGGCTGTCTGGTGTCGGGCGACACACTCTTTCTCGACGGTTGCGGGCGCACGGATCTTCCGGGAAGCGACCCGGAAGCGATGTACGAGAGTCTTCAGACTTTGGCAAGAATGCCCGATCAGACCGTGGTGTACCCCGGTCACCAATACTCTGCCCCGTCGAGTGCGTCGCTCGACACGGTACGCACTGCCAACTACGTCTATCGCACACGCGACAAAGCCGCCTGGATGCAATGGTTCGGCGGAGCCGTATAAACACAGTTCGGCGGAACCGTATAAACACAGTCAAGCGATGCCGGCGGCGATCGACATGACACCGGTCAGCACAAGCAGGATGATCACGAGCGAACGAAATACTCGAGCCGTGACTTTCTGTCGCATGGCTCTCCCCGCAACGATGCCCAGCATCAATCCCGGCAAAGCAAAAAGCGCGGCGCTCGTCTCTTTCCAGCCGATGCGGCCCGCCACCGCATAGAGCGCGATCGACACTGCCGCACCGGCGACGAAGACCGAGTTCACGGTGGGACGGAATACTGCAACGGAAAGTTGTTTGGCCTGCAATGCCACCACAAGCGGCGGACCGTTGGTGGAGGTGGCAGTGGCAAGCACTCCGGATACGAATCCCGCAATCCGGTCCACCCAGCGAGACTCGGCAGGCAAAACAACCCTGCGGACCAAAAGAAGTGCGGCCACCAACACCAGGAACCCAACCACGACCTGGAGCACTTCACTCGGAATGGCGACCAAGATCAGCAAGCCGCAGGGCATTCCCACGAGGGATGCGCCGATCAATCGACGCGCCAACGGCCGATTGATGTCATTTCGATCCTTCACCGTATGAAAGGTGCTGGCCACTGCACCCGACAAGGTGGAAACCACCACGCCTGTCTTCACGTCGATGAAGAGACCAAAGAGAGGGACAACGAACAGGGCGAATCCGAAACCCGAAACGGTCTGCAAAAACGCCGCAGCCAGAACCACCGCCGCAATGAGCAACAGATCGCCTATCCCGAACATGAGCCCCGACACGAGCCGCAACATGAACTTTGGACATGACGGGCCGCGTACATGACCAATCAACCTAGTGCGGCTCTCTATGCTCGTAACATGACAGTCACCACCCCACTCTCCGTCAATGGTGATCGCCTCATGCGTCGCCTGCGGGCTCTCGGCGAAATCGGATCCACCGGAGATGGTGGTTGTTGTCGCTTGGCTCTCACGGATGCCGACCGCGATGGGCGGGACCTCGTCGTGTCGTGGATGAAGGAACTCAACCTCGACGTCACTGTCGATGCGATCGGCAATGTCTTCGGCACCTGGAGCGTGGGCGATGGGTCGCCTGTGATGACCGGATCACACATCGACACCGTACGTACCGGAGGCTTGTACGACGGAAACTACGGCGTACTGGCCGGCCTCGAAGTCATCGAGACTCTGCAGGAGATGAAGATCCATCCCGCCCGACCCGTCTGCGTTGCTGTCTTCACCGACGAAGAGGGTGCCCGATTTGCTCCCGACATGCTCGGCTCGCTCGTGTACGTGGGCGGTCTGGGTCTCGAAGAAGCACTCGACACAGTGTCGATCGACGGCAAGCGACTTGGCGACGAACTCGCACGCATCGGATACGCAGGCTCAGCCCCGTGTCCCGGGCCGGCACCCCACGCGTTTGTCGAACTCCACATCGAACAGGGCCCCGTTCTCGAAGCCGAAAACCTCGACTTTGGTGCCGTGACGGGAGTTCAAGGGATCTCGTGG
Source organism: Ilumatobacteraceae bacterium (assembly GCA_044376595.1). Classification (GTDB taxonomy): domain Bacteria; phylum Actinomycetota; class Acidimicrobiia; order Acidimicrobiales; family Ilumatobacteraceae; genus F1-20-MAGs119. The sequence continues at coordinate 7,471 of JBILKS010000022.1, forward strand.
CAGGAACTCACGATCACAGGACAAAGCAATCACGCTGGCACCACTCCAATGAATCTGCGCCACGATCCGGCGTACGTCGCAGCGATGATGACTGTGTATCTTCGCGAGATCGCCGAGCGCTTCGGAGACAACCAGGTGTGCACCGTCGGAAAGATCGATCTTCATCCAAACCTGATCAACGTGATACCTGCTCGGGCCACGGTGACACTTGACGTGCGCAACACCGACGAGGACACTTTGATCGATGCCGAGCATCTCATCGACACCTTCTGTTTTCAGCTCGAACAAGACGAGGGTGTCTCCATCAGCAAGAGAACTTTGGCGCGTTTCGAACCCGTTGAGTTCGACGATCGCGTGGTGGCCCTCGTCGAAGCCCACGCTGCGGCAGTTTCCGACAGAACTCGACGCCTGCCGTCAGGTGCCGGTCATGACGCGCAAATGCTGGCGCGGGTGTGTCCCTCGGCAATGATCTTTGTTCCGAGCCACAAGGGCATCAGCCACAACGCCGCGGAACACACTGACGAACATCACCTCGTCGAAGGCGCCAATGTGTTGGCTCGGGTCATGCTCGATTTGGCTTCGACCGATTTGTAAAGAACTGTTCAGATGAAAGAGCTGTTCGGAAAGGAATGACATGTCCCGGATCATCACGGTAGGTGCCGCACAAATGGGACCGATCCAACGCACCGACAGTCGACGTGATGCCGTTGTGCGGATGATCGCGCTCCTTGAACAAGCCGCGAAAAGCGACTGTGATCTGGTCGTCTTTCCCGAACTGGCACTCACCACGTTCTTCCCGCGCTGGTTCGTCGACGACATCACGGAAGCTGATCACTGGTACGAACGCGAGATGCCTTCTGCCGAGACGCGTCCGCTCTTCGACGCAGCAAAGCGTCTGCGGGTTGGCTTCAGCCTGGGCTACGCGGAGATCACAGCCGAAGGTCGACGGTTCAACACACAGATCCTCGTCGACAAAGAGGGCGACGTCGTGGGGCGCTACCACAAGGTGCACATTCCCGGCCATGAGCATCACGAGCCGGGTCGTCCGTTTCAGCATGCCGAGCGCTATTACTTCGAGCCAGGTCCCGAGGGATTCGGCGTCTGGAATGCGTTCGGGGCCCGTATCGGGATGATGATTTGCAATGACAGACGTTGGCCCGAAACGTATCGCGTGATGGGACTGAAGGGCGTGGAACTGATCTTGTGTGGATACAACACGCCGATCCACTACGTACCGGATCCCAGCCAAGACATCCTGCAAGGCTTCCACAACTCACTCGTGATGCAGTCCGGCGCTTATCAGAACGGCACATGGGTGGTGGGTGTTGCAAAAGGTGGAGTGGAAGAAGGTGTCGAC
>JBILKS010000023.1:0-8808 GCA_044376595.1 Ilumatobacteraceae bacterium
CAGGACTTCAGCGATCCACACTCCACCGCGCTGCATTCCCATGATGACGAAGGGACTCACCGAACCGTCGCCGAGGTGCTCGAGGATTTCATGGGCAATGCGCCGAGTGGCGCGCCTCAGATCTTCGGCGGACAGCACGATGGCTGCCGGTGCGTGGCTTGACATGATTCCTTCCGTTCGAGCCTCACAGGACCCGTTTGACGGTCGTTTTGGGTGGTGTTTTTACCCTAACACGGGTCGAGCTTCGGCAACGAGTGCGGCAAGCACACCGTTGACGAACCGCCCGGAGTCATCTGTGGAGAACCGCTTGGCCAGCTCCACGGCCTCGTTCAAGATGACGGCCGTTGGAGTCTCACGCTGGTGAGCGAGTTCGTGCAACCCCAATCGAAGAATGGCCCTGTCGATCATTGGCATGCGGTCGAGGCGCCAGCCCCTGGCCTTGCCGGAGATGAGCTGGTCGTAGCGGGCCTGCTCGGCCTCGACTCCGCTGGCCAGTTCGACTGCGAAGGCCTGCGGTCGCACAACTTGTGCCGCCACAACGTCGGCAACGGTCAGAGACCGCGACTCTGCTTCGTAGAGGATGGTGAGGGCGCGTTCGCGCGCCTCGGATGCTTCGGCGGGCGACAACATCTAGACGCGCGTGATGTATTCGCCGGTGCGGGTGTCGACTTTGACCCTGTCGCCGATGTTGACGAACAAAGGAACCTGAATCACCTTGCCGGTCTGGAGAGTTGCCGGCTTGCGGGCACCTGAAACTCGGTCTCCCTGCACACCGGGCTCCGTTTCGGTGATCTCGAGTTCGGCACTTGCCGGGATTTCGACACTGACGATCTCGCCGTTGTAGATGGCCATGATCACCATGGCCGACTCGATGAGATAGTCGGCTGCCTCGCCGAGGGCAACAGGCGCCACGTTCATCTGGTCATAGGTCTCGGTGTCCATGAAGACGTAGTCGTCGCCGTCCTTGTAGAGGTACTGCATGTCACGCTTGTCGAGGATGGCCTGTTCGACCTTGATTCCCGCGTTGAAGGTCTTCTCGAAGACGTTGCCGGCACGAAGATTGCGAAGCTTGGTACGCACGAACGCTCCGCCCTTGCCCGGCTTGACGTGCTGGAACTCGATGACGGTGAAGAGGCCGCCGTCGATTTCGAGGGTGATTCCGTTCTTCAGATCGTTGGTGGAGATGGCGGGCATGCTGGATCCTTCGGGCTGTGTGTCAAGACGGAGTGACCGGTCTCGGTGACGAGAAGAAGTTCCTCGACACGGATCCCTCCGAGTCCCACACGATACGCCCCAGGTTCGACCGTCACCACGTCTCCACAGCGGAGTATGTCGGCGGACCGCGGATTCACCCAGGGAGACTCGTGGATGGCCAGCCCCACTCCGTGACCGATGCCATGGTTCAACTCCGACTCGAGGCCCGCCTCGGCAAGCACCGCCCGACACGCGCCATCGATATCGCTGGTGCGCACCCCGGGCGCCACACGCGCCACGCCGGCTTCGCACGCGAGGCGGACGGCTCGATGGCGCTCGAGGAGAGGTTGGCGAAGGTGTTCGGGACCTGCCGAGACGAAACTCCGAGTCATGTCCGAGTGGTAGCCGTCGACCATCGCACCGAAATCCAACACCACCGTTTCCGCCTCGCCAAGTACACGATGACTGGGGCGGTGATGTGGGAGAGCGGCATTCGGGCCGAAGGCCACGATGGTGTCGAAACTGGGGCCGTCGGACCCGTGCACCCTCATCGCTGTCTCGAGATGGTGACGCAGTTCGCGCTCCGAAATACCCGGAACCAGCAAATGCAGGACGTCGCGCAACGCCGCGTCAGCAATGGCGGCCGCCCTGGTGATCCGCAGAACCTCGTCGGGGCTCTTGGTGCGTCGCACTTCGACCACACTCGGTTCGACCGAAACCCATGAACGTGCTTCGAGTGCCAAGCCGAACTCACCCAGCGCCTTGCGCAACTCGTCTTCCAAGGCGGAGAAATCGGCAACAACCAAATTGTTGGGTTCGAATCCGATACGTACCGAACCGACCGAACCAACGACAGTGGCAATCTGCCGAGCAGCGGCAAGGCGAATGGTCGACATCGACGACTCGATCACCACGTCGCACGACGCGCCACTTGACGCGATTTGGGTGGCGGCCTGCTCTGCATAGCGACCGTCCGTGATCAGATGCATGGGTCGATCTGCGCCCAACGACACGACCACCAACCCAGCGGATCCCGTGAATCCGGTGAGCCAACGAATGGTGAGCGGCGAACTGACGATGGCAACTGTCGGAGATTCCTCCCCGAGCTGCTGGGCCAACGTGGCTCGCAACAACGAGTCCCTTCCCGCTACCGACAAAGGTGGGAAATCGACGGACATCGGAGAATCAGCCGAAATGTCGATGCAATGCGGCGACTGCGAGTTCGTAACCCACACCGCCGAATCCGGCCACGGTACCGATGGCAACGGGTGCCACGACGCTGACATGGCGCCACGTTTCGCGCTTCAAGGGATTCGACAGATGCACTTCGACCACTGCTCCGTCGTATGCGCTGAGCGCATCGTGCAATGCCCACGAATAGTGGGTGAAGGCGCCGGGATTGACGATGATTGCATCGAAGTTTCCTCGCGCGGCGTGAATGGCTCCGACAAGATCAGCTTCGCTGTTGGACTGCAGGTGGGTCATCGACCAACCCAAAGAATCACAGGCACCGGCCACGCGAGCCACGTGGTCGTCCAAGGTATCCGAGCCGTACACCTCGGGTTCGCGTGAACCGAGAAGATTCAGGTTGGGACCGTTCAAGAGGAGAATGCGCTTCGCCGTCACTGAGCTCACCGTACTTCACCCGCGAGGTCGATACACATGAAGATCAGCCTCACTGCGGGCTCGCGGCAAGGACCAACGAGCGCAGAACAACTTCCGGATCGACGCCCACGACAGTTTCGAGGCCCGCAGCACCATCGACGATGAACGTGAGCCCCGACGTGGCTTTCTTGTCACGTCCCATGATGTCAAGCAACTGACGATGGTCGAGATCCTCGGGCAGACGCGACAAGAGACCGTACGCGTCGAGTACCGCGTAGTGCTCGGCCACCCGCTGGTCGTCGACGCGACCCATGAGACGGGCAAGATGTGCCGCGCAGATCATGCCGATGGCCACGGCCTCGCCGTGCGCGAAGCGATGTCCGCTCGCTGTTTCGATTGCGTGTGCGTAAGTGTGGCCGTAGTTGAGCAACGCACGCTTTCCGCCTTCACGCTCGTCTTCACTCACGATCTCGGCTTTGATCTGGGCACAGCGCGCAATGCGCTCGTCGGTATCGATGGCCATGAGATCGTCGCCGGTGAGGAAGTGATACTTGGCCACTTCTCCCCAACCGCAACGCAACTCGCGATCCGGAAGAGTGTCGAGAGCATTGGTGTCACACACCACGCCCGACGGCTGCCAGAACGCACCCACGAGGTTCTTTCCCTCGGGAAGATTCACACCGGTCTTGCCGCCGATTGCAGCATCGACCATGGCCAACAACGTGGTGGCAACGTGCACGACAGCGGTTCCGCGGTGATACGAAGCGGCGGCGAAGCCGGCGACGTCGGTAACGAGCCCTCCCCCCACGCCGATGACGACATCGTTGCGCGTGAGGCCGAACGTGGCGAACCCGCGGCACAGTTGCTCGATGGTCGCCAATGTCTTGTGGTCTTCGCCATCAGGAATCTGAATCAGTTGGGTTGGCAGCGGAAGTTCCGGCAGGGAGGGAACCCCCGCCTGGGTCACGATGACCGCGCGCTTCGCCGACTTGGGCAACAGAGAGGCGAGCTCAGTGACGGCTCCGGCACCCACCACCACGTCGTACGAGCGTTCGCCGAGATCGACACGAACCCGACGATGCCGACCCGAGCCGGATGCGCTTGCAGAGGCGAGTTGGACCATGACCTTTCGCACAATACGGGGAATGGGTGTCGAATCCGTGGGTATTTCCAGTTCGGCCACCGAGCGATAGAGCGCAGATCGGCGCTCGAGCAGAGACGTCAACGTGGCCCTGCGCTCGTCCGCCGAGGCAGCGGCCAGAAGTGGCCGGTGCTGCGAACGAGCAGTGCGCGACAACATGGTGGACACCGAGGCCTGGAGCCACACCACAAGATGTCCTTGTGCCCGAGCATCGACCAGAAGTGCGCGCGCTTCGGCCGACTCCACCATCCCGCCTCCCGTGGCGATGACCGATCTTTCTTCATTGGCCAGCGCCTCACGCAAAGCCGCCGTCTCGCGAGAACGGAACTCAGACTCACCGTGTTCGGCGAAGATCTCCCGAATGGTCGCCGCGCTCGACTCCTCGACCATGTTGTCGGTGTCGACAAAAGGGCACTGCATTTCCCGTGCCAACATCTTTCCGACCGAGGTCTTGCCCGCACCCATGAGTCCGACCAACACCACGTGGGACGTGGCGCCGCGGGTGGCGCTCATGTTCAGAGGGCCTTCAGGTAAGCGCTGCAGTTGCGCTGGAACTCCTCGACCGAGTCGCCGCCGAACTTGCGCTGCGCTTCGGCGGCGAGCACGAGAGCAACCATGGTTTCAGCCACGACACCCATCGCCGGCACGGCCGTGACGTCGGTGCGTTCTTTGAAACTGACGGTGGATTCTTTGGTGATGGTGTCGACTGTTTGCAAGGTCGGGCGATTCAACGTGGCCAGAGGCTTCATGGCGGCGCGGATGATGACCGGTTCGCCGGTTGTCATGCCGCCTTCGGTGCCACCGGCAAGAGCAGATAGGCGGCGATAACTCTGGGTGGCCTCGTCCCATTCGATGGGATCGTGGGCCGCGCTGCCGCGCCGGCCGGCAACCTCGAAACCATCCCCGATCTCGACACCCTTGACCGCCTGGATGCTCATGACGGCCTGGGCAAGGTTGGCGTCGATCTTGCGATCCCAGTGCACGTGGCTACCAAGGCCCACGGGCACCCCGTAGGCGATGACCTCGACGACGCCACCGAGGCTGTCGCCCTCGCGGGCGGCGTCTTCGACGGCGGTGATCATGGCGGCTTCAGCAGCCTTGTCGAAACAGCGAACCGGGCTTTCGTCGACCTGCGGCAAGTCAGCGACTGCAGGGCGTTGAATGACGGCGGCGCGGGCGTCACCCATCTGGATGACGTGCGAGATGACATCGATCCCGACGGTCTTCAACAACAACTTGGCCAAGGCCCCGGCGGCAACGCGCGCCGCGGTCTCGCGGGCACTGGCACGCTCGAGAACGTCACGGGCATCGTTGAATCCGTACTTCTGCATGCCGGCGAGGTCGGCGTGGCCGGGCCGGGGTTGCGTGAGCGGATCTTTGGTGACGCCCGGCGCCGGTGACATTTCTTCGTGCCACTTGTCGCTGCGAAACCATTCGGTGTTCTGGATCTGAATGGCCACCGGGGACCCGAGGGTCCGACCATGACGAATACCGCCGAGAAGCAGAATTTCGTCGACCTCGAAGCGCTGACGTGGCCCACGCCCGAATCCGAGGCGCCGACGCCCCAACTCGGCTTGGATGTCTTGTGCAGTCACCTGAAGACCGGCGGGTAGACCCTCGACAATGACGACCAGTGCCTGGCCATGAGATTCACCCGCGGTGAGATAGCGCAACATCGCGTAGAAGGCTACCTGCGCCGTTGCGCCAGTTCGCGTTCAGCTGCGGCTCTCATCAGTGTTGCATCGGGCGATTGGCTGGTCCACAGCACCTGCTGGGCCACTGCTTGATGAATCAGCATCGACAAGCCATCGACGACAACAGACTCACACTCCCGGGCCGCCGCCAGCACCGGGGTTTCCAAGGGCTGGTACACGGCGTCGAGCACGAACTGACCCCGTCGCAGAAGCGCGAGGTCGAAAGCGTTGGAGCGGTCCGCCCCCATCCCCGCCGGCGTGGCGTGCACCACGATGTCGGCGGATGGGATCTCGTCCATCGACGCCACTGTGGCCACATGTGGTGCGAGCAACACCGCAGATTCCGCACGATCACGAGTCCGATTCACGATTCCCACACGGCCCACCCCGCTGTCGGCCAGAGCCAACACACATGCGCGGGCAGTTGCCCCTGCGCCGACCACCACGGCATGCGCCCCGGACAGTTGGGCTCCGGCTGCACGCAACGCTCCGACACAACCAGCGCCATCGGTGCTCTCGCCGAAGAGCGTGCCATCTGCGCGGGGAACCAGCGTGTTCAACGAACCGAGTCGGCGGGCAACTGCGCCCACCTCGTCACACAGCGTGTGGGCAATCTCCTTGTGCGGCATTGTGACCGATGCCCCGAGAAAGCCGATCGCCCTCAACGCATCGACAGTGGTTGCCATGGCCGTGCTGTCCACCTCGAAAGCGAGATACACGGCATCGATTCCACTGGCAGCGAAAGCGGCGTTGTGGATGGCGGGCGACAGGCTGTGACGAACCGGGCTTCCGAGCACGCATGCCACACGTGTGGTCCCCGACACGATGGCGTGTCCGACGGTGTCACTCATCCGATGAGTCCGGCCGTGCGCGCCGCTTCGACGTTGGCGTCATGTTGCGCGAGTGTGGCCGCAAACACGTGGCGCCCTTCCTTGTCTGCAATCACGTAGTAGATGTACTCGCACTTTTCTGACTTCTTGAGATCCTTGCAAATGGGATCGGCGAGGTCAGGATTGGGCGCCGGATTCAGGGCGGCCGCGATCGAGGCACGACCCGGGTTGGCGATCGGCGTAGGTGGCAGCCCCTTGTACAGGTACGAGTTGTAGGGCGTGTCGATGGCCACCAGATCGACGAAGGGCAGATCAGTTGCCTGCTTGTACCGCACTGTTGCATCGATTTGCAGTTCCATGTTGCGACGGAGGCGGTTGTAGATGACGCGCGAAATCTTTGCCCGATCTTCGGCAACCTTCGCCTCGCGCTCGATCATGGAGGCAACGATCAACACCTCGTAAGGACTCAGGCCGACTGCTTTTTCGGATGCATCCAGACCCTCTTGACGCCCCACACGCTCCATGAGGCGAGCCATACGGTCGATCACTCGGGTTGCCGAGTCGTCGCCGGAGATCTGGTAGGTGTCGGGGAACAAGAGGCCCTCCATGCTCGACGCCACCCCACCGGCGGCAGGACCGAAAGCCGAGGTGACTGCGCCGTTCCCCGCCTGTTGCATGAACGTCTCGGCATCGATCCGCGGCACTTTGTCCTCGAGACGAGCAGCGATTTGTTCGACGGTGAAACCCTCGGGGAACGTGACGTTCACGAACGTCTGCGCCGGCGGGGTGTTGAGCGCCGCCATGACGTTGCCCATGTGGTCGCGCGGCTTCAGCTGGTAATAGCCGGGAATGAACTCGATGCCGCCTTTGCGCTCGACGTACCAACGAAAGACACCGGCCGAGGTGATGAAGGCTTCGTCTTCGAGTCGCTTGCTCACCGCATCAAGCGTGTCGCCTTCGAGAACAGTGAAGTTCATCGCAGCCGACGGATCGCCGGAGGGATTGACCTGTCGGAGATACCACAATCCCGCCGCACCGGCCACCAAGAGGACGACGAGCAGGACACCGCACACGACCAGCACCCATCGGGGCCGTGGACGCCATCCGGGCTGATACTCCGCCAACGCCTCGTCCGGAAGCGCCTCGACCGTGTCCCACGGATCGGGTTCCCAACCCGAGACGCTGGCCAAGCCGGGATCGATCGAGGCAGCTGTTGGGCGATCGTTTTCGTTGGTCATTCAGCGATTGTGTTGACGATCAATCCAGGACTGCAACATGACCGCAGCTGCCACTTTGTCGACCACCCGGCGCCGTGCGTCAGCGCGCATCTTCGCCTCCATCAGCACGCGATCTGCACTCACTGTGGTGAGACGTTCGTCGTAGGTTTCGACAGGCACATCGACCACCGTAGCCAGTTGCTCGGCTTCCTTCAGGGCAGCTTGTGCCGCACGGCCCACGGATCCGTCGAGCGACAGCGGCAACCCCACCACGACTCGTTCGCACTCTTCTTCCAGCACCAGGGCGGCGATCGTTTGGTGATCTCGCTTGATGCTGCCAGAACGTTGGATCACCGTGAACGGCGAGGCGATGGTTCCGCTGCGATCACTGAGCGCCACACCGACACGCTTCGAGCCGAGATCGATCCCCATCACACGGCCGACGCTGATTGCGGTCATGTCGTTGCGTGCACCAGCGCCGCACGTACCGCATCGGCGGCCAATCGCAGCGCTTCGTCGAGGCCCTCGGGATTCTTTCCACCGGCAGTGGCAATGTCACCCTTGCCGCCACCGCCACCACCAACAGCCTTGGCCGCGGCGCTGATGAGTGTTCCGGCGTTCTCTTTCACGTCGGCGCCCGTGGCGGACACCAAGGCCACGCCCCCTGTATCGGTGACGCCGGCGAGCACCACCGCCCGCACTCCGGCCACAGCGCGCACGGCCACGGCGAGGTCGCGCAGCTCCGATGGGTTCAGGCCATCCACCCGAGCCACGACCCCACCGTTGTCGGCGGACTCGGCAATGTCCTTGGCACGGCTCGAGGCGATGCGGGCACGTAGTGCCTTGACTTCATCCTGCAACGCCTTCGTCTCGTCGATCTTTCGCTCGACGGCAGATTCGAGCGCGTCGGGTGATGCGCCCAACAAACCCGCCGCTCGGGCAACGCTGCGCGCCTGGTCTTGCATGAATGCCACGGAACTTTCGCCGGCAACGGCTTCGATACGACGCAAGTTGGACCCGATCGAGCTCTCCGAGAGAATCTTGATGGCACCGATGTCTCCGGTGGCCCGAACATGGGTACCGCCGCACAGCTCGAAGGAACTGCCGGCCTTCAGCACGCGCACTGT
>JBILKS010000276.1:0-2679 GCA_044376595.1 Ilumatobacteraceae bacterium
CCAGCTTGCTGTTGGCGTCCACCAGCTCGCTGTCGTTGTCAACAACCGTGGGGACCAACGCCGACTTGGAAATGGAATACGTCTTCGACAGCACCAGTGCGGCGAAGGCCAGCGGAAACAGAATCAGCGAGTCCACTCGCCCGATCATGAAGAACGTGACAACGGCACGGCCCGTTGCGGCGAGGCACACCACCAGGCGTCGACCACCCTTCATTCGGTCGACACCACGGCTGAGCAGCGGAGCCACAACCGCGAACGGCGCGAGGCTCAACGCCAGAAAGAGAATCACCTTGCCGCGGGCAGCGTCGGGGCTGATTGACAAGAACAACGAGTCGGCCAAGGCAACGGTCATCACGGCCTCGCCCGCGGTCATCAAACCGTGCGTGCGGGCCAGAACGAAGAAAGCCGAACGTGACGGCAGACCGGTGGACGATGGCATCAGCCACGAACGAAATTTGCTCGGCGTGCCGTCCACGCCTCGATAGTAGAGCGGGGCGGGTCAGGCCCGCGGGCGCTCGTACTTGTAGCCCAAGCCCCGGATGGTGACGATCTTCGACGGCGAGGCCGGATCCTCTTCGATTTTGGCGCGCAACCTCTTCACATGAACGTCGAGGGTCTTCGTGTCGCCCACGTAGTCGTTGCCCCAAACTCGATCGATCAGCGTCTCGCGTGGCAAGACACGACCTGCGTTGGCCAACAACAAGTGCAGGAGCTCGAACTCCTTCAGTGGCAACGACACCGACTCTCCGCGGATCACCACTTCGTGTTGTTCGGGGTCGAGAGACACATCGCCCACAGTGAGCGCGCCCTCGGTGAGTTCACCCGCACGGTCCATCGGGGCACGCCTCAACACTGCGCGCATTCGCGCAACGAGTTCACGCAGGCGGTAGGGCTTGGTGATGTAGTCGTCGGCCCCCACTTCGAGACCGACAACGGTGTCGATTTCTGCCGCTTTTGCGGTGACCATGATGATGGGCACTTGCGAGCGCTTGCGCAACTGGCGGCACACGTCGATTCCCGAGATCTTCGGCAGCATCACATCGAGCAGGACGAGGTCGGGTTGTACCGCATCGAAGATGTCGAGCGCCTCCTTGCCGTCGCGGGCAACTTCGACTCGGAAACCTTCCCGCTTCAGACCGATCAGAAGAGCATCGACAAAAGACTCCTCGTCTTCGACAACGAGGATTGTCTGGGTGCTGGTGGTTGCGGCGTTCATATGGAGTTCTCCTCAGTGTGCTGCACGATTGCCGGCAACGTGAGCCTGAACGTCGAGCCTTCACCTTCCTGTGAACTCACGTTCACCTGGCCGCCATGGTTGTTCATGATGTGACGGACGATCGACAGCCCGAGACCCGTGCCACCCGTGCCCCGGCTGCGGGCGCGATCGACGCGGTAGAAGCGCTCGAAGATGCGTTCGCGATCCGCCTGCGGGATGCCTATTCCCTGGTCACACACCTCGATCTCGACCGTATCTCCCACCCGCTGGGTGCCAACATCCACGGAGGCTCCCTTTTCGCTGTACTTCACCGCATTGTCGATCAGATTCGACACAGCCGAGACCAACTGGGTGCGATCGCCGTGGACACGACATGCATCGAGAGGGAGCCGGGCGGAGATGGCAACGCCAGCCTGGGACGCGGTCACGGCATTGCGTTCGACAGCCTCCGTGACCACCTCGGAGATGTCGACCTCACCGTGTTCCACGGAGCTGTCCAACTCGATGCGCGAGAGTTCGAGAAGATCGCTGATGGTCTCGGACAGACGCTGCGCTTCACGCACCATCTTCTCCGACAGCTTGCGGACCACTTCGGGGTCTTCTTCGTCCTGAATCGTCTCGGCCAGGATTGACAGCGCCCCCACGGGGGTTTTCAACTCGTGACTGATGTTTGCCACGAAATCGGTTCGTACAGCATCGATCCGACTGCGTTCGGAAATGTCCTCGATCACCGCCATGGCCCCACCCTCGGCGAGGGGCATGGCAACCACAACCAACGTGCGGGGTGGCGGCCCGTACAGTTCCAGTTGTTCGCTCGCTATGGAGCCCGTGCCGATCGATTTGTCCATCAGACGCTCGACTGCTTCCTCAACCAGGATGTCGACGTGCCGCAGCCCGACGAGTGACGCGGCCGCTTGGTTGCGCACCAATACCCCACCCAATGAATTAGCGACCACCACACCGAGCGGCAGACCGTTCAGCACCGCCTCGTAGTTCACCACCTGTGCGGGTGTCTCTACGGGTACCTCGCGCTCCACGACGACCCTGTTCGATGCCGATCGAGAACGGACAAGCAGAGCGGCAACGACGCCAGCGCACAGTGCGCCCAGCGACATCCCCAAAACGAAACTCACTTCGTGGCCTTCGCCATGTAACTCGTGGCCTTCGCCATGTGAACAGTATCTACTCTTCGGTCTTTGGCGCGTCGAAGAACGGGATTCCGTCGGTGTCGTCGTTGGTCATGCGGGCGTTGTGTCGCGCCGCACCCTTGTGCTCTGGCAGCCAACCAGTGACGAGGTAGCGAACTCGCTCGCCGATGTTGACCGCGTGATCGCCAATGCGCTCGTAAAAGCGGGCCACAACTGCCAATTGAATGGCCACTTGCAGATCGATGGAGTTGTTTGCATGGGATTCGAAAATCGCCTGAACGAACTGGCGCTGGAGGCTGTCGAGATACGAGTCCA
>JBILKS010000277.1:0-2675 GCA_044376595.1 Ilumatobacteraceae bacterium
TGATGGCTCCTGCTGTGATCACAGGCGAGAGGCGATGGCTCGTTGTCTTGTCACCCAACTGACTTTCACTGTTCCGGCCCGTGCACTTCACTGTTCCGTTACGGAAGAGTGCACACGTGTGGTACCGACCGGCAGTCATCGACTTGACACCATCGGCAAAACCGGAAGGTGCCACCGATATGTTGCGCCAGTTGCCCGTTCCATCGCCCAACTGGCCGAAGTCGTTGCGTCCCCAGCACCGTACGGCACCGGCAAAGTTGCTGGCACAGTAGTGAGACTCACCTCCGGCGATGGACACGTAGCCCGAAGCGAGGCCAGTGACGTCGACCGCCGTGCCGTTGGTGGCGTTCGAGCCGTTGCCCTGCTCGGCGTGTCCGCCGTGGCCCCAACACTTGGCGCCACCGCTGCCGGTGATCACACATGTGCTGTACACACCGAGGGCGATGTCGACCACAGGGGCGCCGATACCCAAGACGTCGGTGGGGCTGCTGCGCGAAACGAAGCCGCCGTCGCCCAGACGGCCGTGCTCTCCGTGACCCCAACACTTCACCCCACCGGCAGAGGTGACGGCACACATGTGGATCTCGAAACCGGCAATCTTCGTGACACCCGATGCCAGACCCACGACATTGACCGGCGTCCATGACGACGCGGTGGAGCCATGGCCCAGTTCGCCGTATCCGCCGTGGCCCCAACACTTCACCCCACCGGTGGACAACAGCGCACACGAAGCGTGGGCAAGGGCCACCACTTTCACTGCGTTGTCGATGCCTGTCACCGTGACCGGCGTCAAACTTCTCTGGTTGGTTCCATTACCCAGATTTCCCCAGTCGTTGCGTCCCCAGCATCGGACAGTTCCGTTGGACAAGACAGCACACGAGTGCCCGTGACCAGCGGAAATGTCGACCACTCCGGACGACAGACCCGACACTGCGGTGATCAACGAACGATTGCTCTGGGTTCCGTCACCCAGCTGTCCCAGGTTGTTGTAGCCCCAGCATTTGGCCGCGCCATCAAGCGTGACGGCACAGGTGTGGTACTCGCCGCCGTCGATCTGGGTGAGGGTCTCCGACTCGATGGTGAGAGTGGCCGTGGCCGTGGCCGAGTCGTGGGTGGATGTGCGCGCCTGTGTTGCCGTGATCGTTGTGGTTCCTCCACCGACGATGGAGATTGCACCTGTCGAGGCATTCACCGTGGCGACGTTGACATTCGAACTCTCGTAGCTCCAGGTACCCCCGCTGTCGGAGGTGGGAGGTGTGGGAACGAATGCCTCGGACGCGATGGTCTTCGCGGGAATACTGAAGTTGCCGAGCGTCGGTGGAATGAGAACATTCATGTTGACCGTGCCACTGGTGGCTGTGTAGTTGGCTGTCTCCGCCTGGGTGGCCGTGAGAACTGTGGAGCCCGATCCCACGATGGTGACCAAACCAGAGGTGGGGTCGATGGTGGCAACCGACGTGTTGGAACTGGAATAAGTGATTGCCCCCGGACTTGCCGACGTGGGAAGTGTCGGCGTGAATGGCGCATCGTTCATGTTCTTGATGATCGCACCGGTCCTGAAGTACGAACCATTGCCGTTGCGCGTGGCGACACCGCCGGGTGGCGTGAAGTAGACCGACATGACGTCGCCGCCACCGGCTTCGCCGAACTGAATACGGATGTCGTACTCGGTACTCGCACTGAGAACACGGTCAGCACAACGCTCCACGACTCCGTGCGCACCGCCGTTGTTGACCAGGGCATTGGCTGTTGTGAAGCCCGATGCCGCAGTTGTCCCGAGCCAGAGGTAACTCGCATCGTCGGATGCCGTACAGAATCGGTACGACCCAGCCGTGGACGAACGGAAGACTCCGATCCATTCCCAGCTGTAGAAGTCGGCATTGGAGGTGAAGTCGCTGATCGATGTCGATACCACGGTGTCGCCGTGCAACGTTGCGGTTGCAAACCAGTTCACATTGTCGTTGAAGTATCCGACATAGCGCTTGCCCGTGAGTCCGGCGCCGGAGGTTCCGAAAGTCGACAGAACCGGAACCGCCTTGGCCACGTTCAATGTTGCCGTGACTGATCGCGAGGCGTAGGGAGCAGCGGCCGCCTGGGTTGCCGTGATGGTGGTGGACCCGACGCCCACAATGGTGATGGTTCGGGTCAGCGAGTTGATGGTGGCAACCGCTTCGTTGCTGCTGGTGTAGGAGAACCCACCGCCGCTGTTCGACGAGGGATTGCTGATGACGTAGGCAGCGTCTCCGAATGTCTTGCCACTCAACACGAGCGCGGCGATGGTGGGTACGGTTCCGCCCACCACGAAGTTGGCCTGGACGTACGAGCTGAGATGCAGGGCCGTTGTCGCCTGGGAGGCACGGATGGTGGTGCTCCCCTGGCCGGTGATGGTGATCACTCCGGTCGAGGAGTTGATGGTGGCCACACCTGTGTTGCTGCTGGTGTAGGTGAATGGGGCAGTGCTTGTGGTGCTGGGCGGCGTGACTGCAAAGTGCGGCGAACCGAACGGCTTGTCGGCAATCACGAAATCACCGTAGACAGGAAGCCCCTTGCTGACCGTGAGCCGCGCAGTCACCGCGACCGCGTTGTAGTTGGCCGCCTCGGCCTGTGACATCGTGAGTGTTGCCTCGCCAACACCCACCAGGGTCACCCGGCCGGTGGAGGCGTTGATCGTGGCC